>JBOFIR010000179.1:0-5867 GCA_051650265.1 Cellulosilyticaceae bacterium | reverse complement strand
CAAAGAGAAAGCGGTAGCGACTTGGAAGTGATTATATGAATACAAGTCAATAGGTCTCTAAAAGTATGAGAGATCCTGTATACTTCAATCTATCAGCACCATAGAGGACACGGCGTAATATGTAGTGACATCCCTTACATACGTGGAAATCTTGTGGATGATGGAAGAAGCGTGCAGTACTAATCATCTATAAAGGATTTATAGGCAGTTCATACCAGCTACCACAACAAAAGCACGCACCAAGTAGACGACCTTTTAGGGGGAGGAAGTCTAGCTTGATGCGTGCTTTTTTATATGTGAACGGAATATATAAAATTATTTGATTATTATTGACAAAAGGTGACTACAAGTGTAGTCTGTAAAAAAGGAGGTGGGTTATGAATATAACAGAGGCAGAGTGGTTTGTAATGGATGTTTTGTGGGAAAACGCCCCATTAACCACAAAAGAAATTGTGGAGCAATTAGCGGATGAGCGAAAGTGGTCTCGTAATACAGTGAGAACGCTGCTTGTGAGACTTATGGAAAAAGAACTTATTGATGCGGATAAAAGTACGACTAATTTTAAGTACTTTCCTTTGGTGGAGAAGCAGGATTGTCAGATGAATCAGACGAAAAAACTTATTAATCGTATTTATGACGGCTCTCTTGGAATGTTGGTGAGAAACTTTGTGAGCCAGAAAGAGTTGACTGCGGAGGAGCAAGAGGAGTTACTACAGATTATTAATGAGGGGCTAAACAATAAAAAGTAGGGCATAAGGGGGACTGGCGTGGATATAGTAATACAAATGACAATATACGGGAGTGTTGTAGCACTAGTAGTTTTAGGGGTAAATAAAGGATTGGATCGATGGCTTAAAGCAAGTTGGAAGTGTATGTTGTGGTTAGTTGTACTTATTAGGTTTTTAGTGCCAATGATGCCAGAGAGTTCTTTTAGTTTGTTTAATTACGTCACCAAGGAGAGTACGATGCCTGAAATCCAGCAGACGCGTATGCCAGAGATAGAATCGGTGGTGAATAATGGGCCAGTAGCCACATTAGAAATTAAAGAAAATATAACAGATAGTAGGGTTGGAATATCTGATAGCGCTGGGACTGACCAATCTGAGGCGCAAGAAGAGCATAAAGGGCCGAATAACTATAGGCAATATTGCGTACTTGCCTTCAAAAGTATCAGTGTAGGCATTGCACTTTATTTTATCATCCTCAATATAAGGGTAAAGAGAAGAATGAAGCGACTTCAACCTATTACGGATGCTGCTATTCTTGAACAATTGAATCATTGCAAAGAGGAGCTGGGGATTAGAGGTAAGTTTAAAGTGGCCTGTGGAGCAACACCTGCCTTAGTTGGTGTGTTCAAACCTACGATTGTGTTACCTAAGCAGTGTACTGGCCAAGCTTTAGAGGCTATTATGCGCCATGAATTGACGCACTATAAGTATAAAGATCATTGGATAGGGCTTTTGCAAGTAGTGGTACTCATAGGTCATTGGTTTAATCCCATTGTATGGGTTGTGATGCGTCAACTTAATCAAGATATAGAGTATGCCTGCGATGAAAGAGTTTTGAACTTGCAAGAGGATGGGCGTATTTATATGGAGACATTGGTAAAGTTGGCAGCGCCTCAGAAAGCAGACCATGCTTTGGTATTGGGCATGAAAGGGAATAAGGAACAACTCCGCCTAAGAATTCAAAGAATGATGAGACCAATAAAGTATAAAAAAGGTGTGAGTGTACTGATTGGTGGTCTAATGCTCATGTTAGCAATCAGTTTGCTGACGAATCAACAGGGGATCAAACTGCCAAATGAAACCAGGGTACTGGTGTTAGGACATGTTGAAGGAGAATTATTAGCAGATGCAATCATGCTTGTTGCGCTTGATCACGTGAATGGCAAGGTGAGTGTGACATCGATACCAAGAGATACAAAGCTTACGATTGATTCTCAAAGTAGATTAAGTGTAATTGAAGGACTTGAACAGTGTAAGGTGAGTGAACTCATGGTGTATGGTTCGATGCTAGACGCTGAAGTGACGGTAGAGGAAGTGTGTGTAGAGGAGATTGAGCGGTTGATGGCACAAGAAATTGATTATTATGTGACTGTTTCTAACAAGGCATTTGCCTCAGTGATGAATGCATGGGGAGGACTTACATTGGACATTCCAAGCAGCATGATGTATCAAGATACCGTACAAGAACTTGAGATTGCACTAAATGAAGGCACACAGTGGCTAAACGGCACACAGATAGAAGGGTTTGTGAGATTTAGACAGTTACCAAAAGGGGATCTAGATCGCATCCAAAATCAACACTATTTTTTGAGTATGTTTTTTGAAAAGATGAAAGTGCGTGAACTGAGGCCTAAAGCAATCATGGACACAATCAATCATGTGCGCAGCGGACTTGCAACCAATATGTCGTTAGCAGAGATTACAAGCTATGTGAAGTTTATGAGTGGAATTGATTTAAAGGAGATCGCGCTAGCTATAGCAGAAGGAACAATGGGTTATGAGAAGGGTAGAGCTTACTATTTATTGAATAATTAGGGGGAGAATCGTGAAGGTCAATAATAAGAATAAAAAGAAACTCATCAGAGTATTTTGGATGACTGCAGCGACAACATTTTTAGTTGCAAGTATTGGTGTAGTGGGTATTATAGCAGTTTGTAAACCAGGTATGCAGCAAGAAAATGAGACACAACAAGTTGTTGTTGGTGAGAAAGACCTGTTCATACAGAAGGAACCTTTACCAGAAAAGTTAGAGAAAAATATCGCCGTATTTGGGATTGATAAAGATGAGTTGTTGACAGATGTTATTTTTGTAGCAAACTTAAATAGCGAGGAAAATCAAATTGATATTTTATCTTTGCCAAGAGATACAAAAATAGCATGGGATGACGCATTAAGAGCAGAATTATCAAGCATTAGAAATAACGTGCCACCAAGTCTGAGTAACAGGTGGGTTTGCAAATTGAATGAAGTTGCGTCCAAAGGTGGCTTTGATGAGAGAAGTATTGAGGATAATATTGAAGATTTGACACTTTTTGAGATAGAAAAGATGCTAGGTGTACCAATAGACCATTACATAGTAATTAACTTGGAGATCTTTAAGAAGATCGTCGATTTGATAGGTGGTGTAGAAGTTGATGTGCCCCAGAGGATGTATTATGTAGATAGAGCGCAGGATCTCTATATTGATTTGCAACCGGGACTGCAAGTGTTAGATGGAGAACATGCAGAGATGTTTGTACGATTCAGACGCTATACCAATGGGGATGTAGACCGTATAAAGGCCCAGCAAGTTTTCTTAGAAGCATTTGCAAAAAAGATTACTTCACCTCAGATGATCTTTAAAATTCCAGGATTAGTTTCAACAATTTTCTCGGATGTAAGTACAAATATGAAGCTTCAAGATGTCGGAGAATATTTACCTTATCTCAAAGGATTTAATCCAAACAATATAGCATTTTATACATTGCCAGGAGTGGGGGATATGGAAAATGGCCGATCCTACTTCTTTCCTGATACAGAAGCAGCAGATGCTTTGATTGCTTCTATATTTTTAGAAGCAGGAGTGGATGGACAAGCCGCTACTCAGACAGTTGAGGAGCCTATAAGTGTCAGTATTTTCAATGGAAATGGCATTTCGGGAGATGCCACACGCCTCAAAGAAGCACTAGAAAACATGGGTTATAGGGTAATGCAGACGGCGAATTACGATCATTTTGATGTAACGCGTACAAAGATTGTTATGAAGGATCAATGTGATACGCGTCTACTGGAGCAGTACTTTACCTCACCAATTATTGAGCAAGATGAGACGATTGATATGGATGTTCAAATTATTATAGGAAGCGACTATAGGTAAGGCTAGGCGAATACATGCAAAGGATTGCGGAGATGAAGGAAGAGGCTGAGCTAAAGCGCTCACTGAGTAGATGACTTTTAGAAGCCAGTCTACTCAGTGAGCGCTTTTTGTGTGTTTGAGAAGCTATTGTTGCAAACTCTTGAGTTCATCCTCTACATGCTGTTTTTCAATGATAGCACCACGCTCTTCGTACCATTCAATCCATTGATGACAAATGTCAATAGCTTTTTCTTTGTTGCCCAATTTCTTATAGGCACATAATAAGGTGTGGAGTGTGTTAGGGAATGTTTGATCGAGTATCCAAGCTTTTTCATAGCATGCGATAGCTTCATGGATTTCATTTCTTCCATAGAGGTGAAAATCTCCTTTGGATTGATACAGGCCCCATTCTTCTACACCAGAGGCAAGCGCTTCATCCACCATTTTTTCGGCGATAGCATCTTGATCAGCTATTCGATAGGCCAGGATGAGTTTGTGTCTAAAAAAGCTACTTTCGGGTTGCATTTCGTATTTGGCTTTGAGTTCATCAATGACTTGTTGAATTTGCTTTTTATCATCTCTTATTTCCATTAGGCGATCAAATGCTAAGTTATAGACCCTATCAGTCTCATCAGATATCATTTCCATAGTTTTTTTGAAAGCATCTTCTGCAATTTGATAACAGTTTTGTACATAGCCTTTATATAAACAGCCATATCCGAAGAGATCATCTGCTGTATAGTTGCCTTCTGAAAAGAGTCGGTTATAGGCAAGGTCTGCTTGGAGAAAATCTTCTTTTGCTTTGGTATTTTGATAAATAGCATACAATTTACTCGCTAGATTGTCATAACGTTCACGATTTTCTTTAAATAAGTTATCGATGCTTACACCTAAAGTTTTTGAAAGAGCAGGTAGAAGCATGGTATCAGGCACACTTTGTGAAGTTTCCCACTTACTGACTGCTTGTGAAGAGATACTGAGTTTTTCAGCTAATTGTTCTTGCGTTAAGCCTAGACCCTCTCGTAAGGCTTTGATATTTTTTCCAATGATCATAAATATTTCCCCATTTCTATGATTAAGTTAATTTATTGAACGGCCGTATGAGTTTATTATACGATGTTTCAAAAGGAATTCAACAACCGTACATTTGGGTGAACTCAACTGGCAGTTGGATGAAATATAAAGAGGTAGGCGTGGTTATAGATACGGCTATGTAAGATGAAATGGTGGGTGATGAAAGGAATAGCTCAACATGGTATAATTAAAAACAGATAATTCTTAAGATTGAGAGTAAAAAACAAGTAAAGTGTATAAAATTAAGTATTAAAACATAGCCCGAGAAGGCACTTGCGTTTGGTGACGCTGTATGTCTTCCGTAGAAAGGATGATGATCATCATGAAGGATTTGAAAGTCGTATTTATGGGGACACCTGATTTTAGTGTCAATGTACTGAGTAGCTTAATTGCGTATACGCAAGTAATAGGTGTCGTCACTAAACCAGATCAATTAGTAGGTAGAAAACAAGTATTGACAGAGCCAGCTGTAAAAAAGGTGGCACTTGAAAATCATATAAAGGTTATACAACCAACTAAAATAAGAGAAGAATATCAAAGGGTCTTAGATTTAGAGCCTGATGTCATTATCACTTGTGCATATGGTCAATTTCTCCCAAAGGAGATCTTAGAGTATCCAAAATATGGATGTATCAATGTGCATGCATCTCTTCTTCCCAAATTAAGGGGAGGGGCACCTATTCATAGAGCGATTATTGATGGCTATACCACAACAGGGATAACGATCATGCATATGGGTCTCAAAATGGATAATGGTGATATCATCAGTCAAAGAAGTATTCCAATAGAAATAAACGATAATGTAGGGTCGTTACATGATAAATTAAGCCAATTAGGCGCAGAATTGTTGATAGAAACACTACCTAGCATTGTCAATGGACAAGCAAATAGAATCGTGCAAAATGAAGAAGAAGTGACATTTGGCTATAATATATCAAGAGAAGATGAGC
>JBOFIR010000178.1:0-10376 GCA_051650265.1 Cellulosilyticaceae bacterium | reverse complement strand
CATTTTGTACTCCAATTTTACTCCATCTTACTCCATTTTCATCTATCAAATGCTCGATTTAGGAATTTTCTAAACATTCCACAAATCCTACATCCCTTGACTATCAACTACCTCACAAATGGCGTTCACATCATAAGGTGTGACTTGATATACGTAATAATTAAGCCAGTTAGAGAAAAGAATATATGCATGTGAGCGCCATTTAACAAGGGTTCCATTCTCCACTTTATCTTCTATGTAATAATGATTTGGCATCTCAATAGGTAGATTCTTCGCCAGATCACGCTGATATTCTTTATCTAGTGTCCAAGGATCATACTCAGCATGCCCTGTGGCAAAGATGTGCTTCCCGTCTTTTGACATGGCCAGTGCAACACCTGCTTCTTCTGAATATAAGAGAAGCTTGAGATCTTCGCATGCTTCTATCTCTTCTCGTGATACTTCTGTATGTCTTGAATGTGGGATAAATACTTTATCATCTAATCCTTGAAGGAGCTTCTCATACTCTACTTGTTCGTGGGCGAATACCCCAAATTTCTTTTGTGACAACCCATACTTCTTGATCCCATAGTGATAATAAAGACCTGCTTGTGCTCCCCAGCAAATATGCATTGTGGATGTGACGTGCTTGGTTGACCATGCCATAATCTCAGTAAGTTCATCCCAATACCCTACTTTTTCAAACTCTAGTTGTTCTACTGGTGCACCTGTAATGATCATCCCATCAAAGCCTTCATGCTTGATCTCAGAAAAAGTCTTATAGAATGTCTCAAGATACTCTTTTGAAGTATTCTTGCTCTCATGTGACATGGGTCTAAGTAATGTAATATCAACCTGAAGTGGCGTATTGCCTAACAATCTCAGAAGTTGTACTTCTGTCTCCTGTTTGAGTGGCATCAAGTTGAGTACTACAATTTTGAGTGGTCTGATATCTTGGCTATACGCCCGATCATCATCCATGACAAAAATATGTTCTTGTTGCAAGATTTCTGCTGCTGGTAATGCATTTGGTACACGAATTGGCAAAGCTATTCCCCCTTAGATTTCATATGCCTTCTTGATTTCATTTGCTAGTGTTTCATTGAACTTTCTGAGTTTCTCTACATTGCCTTCTTCCCAGAGTGACCAGAACGTCTCGTAGATATCATTCATCTCTTCCGCTCCCCTAAGCTTGGCCACCGCTTGGACATTCCCAAAGATGTCTGCCACCACGTTGGACTCCACTTGGAAGCCTTTTTGTGATTTGAGTACCTCTTCTCTAATCTCTGCCATCTCTTGATCTAGCACATAGGCTGCTTCAGCTGCCTTGTTTAATCGTTCTCTCATCTCTTCAGGCATGTTTTGTTTATATTTATATCTCAGAGAATGTTCGATAGTCGCCCAAAAGTTCATTGCTAATGTACGAATCTGAATCTCTGCAAAAATCAATTTTTCTCCTTGGGCTGTCTGTACAGGATATTTGATAATCACATGGTAACTGCGATAGCCACTTGGCTTTGTATTGGTGATATAATCACGCTCTTCTACGATATACATATCTTTGCCATCTCTTGCTTTGATAATATCCATTACCTTATAGATATCTTCTGCGAACTGACACATGATGCGAATACCAGCTATATCTTCTATTTTTTCCTCTACTTGATCGAGAGGGATATTTTTCTTCTTCGCTTTTTCCAAAATACTTGAGATCTTCTTTACTCTACCTGTTACAAACTCGATAGGAGAGTATTCATCCAAATTGACAAATTCACTTCTAATTCCTTTGAATTTAATTTTGAGTTCTTCAACTGCTTGTGTATAAGGAATCAGTACTCTCTTCCAATTCTGCATCTCCATCGTCTGCCACCGTCCTTTGTTTTCCATTCATCTCATTATCATTATACCCAATTCGCACCCCAACCTCAACTTAATTTGTCTGCCTTTCATATTTTCCTAACTTGTCTCATAAAATGTACAAGTCATCATTTTTTAGAAAGGAGTTTTTATGAGTAAAAAAGCGTTAATTACTGGAACCATTATTCTCACCGTTGCCAGCCTCATCACCAGAGTCCTAGGCTTTGTGTTCCGAATCTATATGTCAAACATTATGGGTGCCGAAGGGATGGGCCTTTATCAGCTGATCTTTCCGGTGTACATGCTGATCTGGTCCGCCACATCAGCTGGAATCTCCCTTGCGATTTCCCGTAAAGTTTCAGAATACACCGCCAGGAACAAACATAGCGACGCGATTCGCACACTCAAGGGCGCTATTGTCTTATCCTTATGTATCGGTGCCTTTATCAGTCTATTCCTCTACAGCTTCGCACCTTGGTTAGCCATCAACTATCTTCATGCACCAGATACAACACTCTCACTTAAATATATGAGTTTTTGTATCCCCTTCATGTGTATCGCCTGCTGTATTAGAGGGTACTTCCAAGGGCGTCAGGAGATGAGCTACTCTGCTATTGCACAGATTCTTGAACAAGTTGCTAGGATGATCGTTGTCTATGTGTTTGCAAGTTTCTTTATCCCAAAAGGAATCGCCTATGCCTGTGCACTTGGTACACTTGGGCTATGCGGTGGTGAAATCGCTTCTTGCATGTTTACGTATACCATGTATCGTATCAAAAAGCGTAACTTGCCTCTTAGCAAACCCACACTGCGCTATCGCGAGGTAATGGGGGTTCTTCTTGCCATAGCAATCCCTATCACAGCCAACCGTGTCCTTGTATCTGGTCTTGCATCTATTGAAAATATCCTGGTACCGATCCAACTCCAACGGGGTGGGCTTGATAGTAGTAGTGCACTTTCCTTGTATGGTATGTTTAGCGGGATGGCACTGCCACTACTCTTCTTCCCATCTATGGTCACCATGTCACTCTCTACCGTGTTGGTCCCAGCCATCTCTGAGGCCAAAGCGACTCACAACCAAAGATTACTTCAAAAGACTGTGAGCAAATCAATCCAACTCTCCTGTCTGATTGGCATCGGCTCCACAGCGCTCTTCCTCAGCCTAGGACCAGAGATCGCTTGGGCTTGCTATAAGCTCAAACCTGTAGGCACTTATCTGCAAATGCTTGCTATTATCTGTCCATTCCTTTACTTACAAAACATTCTCAATGGTATGCTCAACGGCCTCGGACTTCAAAAACTTACGTTCAAAGGTACACTGCTTGGTTCTATTGTCTGTATCATCTGCGTACTCACCCTCGTGCCAACCAAAGGGATTACGGGATTCATCATTGCCATGCTCCTGCAGTCTGGTACGATCACAAGCTATCACCTTTTCCATGTGCTCAAACATACTAGTGTTTCTATTGATCTAATGAATTGGGTTGTCAAACCTATTCTGGCGGCTGTGGCTGGTTGCCTCGGTATGAAGTTCATTCTCTATCCGATCTTGACCTCTCAAATGAGTTTTGTGCTCGCTACTGCAGTTGCTATTGGTAGCCTCGCTCTCTTTTACCTCATCTTGCTCTTTGCACTGAGATGTATCACCAAGGAAGATGTGAGGATGTTCTTCTAATAAGTCCTATACTACATATTCAAAAAGGATGCCCTCAGGCATCCTTTTTGGCTATTCTCTCTTATCTACTGAATTTTACACCCATTGCCCCTTCCTCCATAATTTGTTATGATAAAAGCCAATCAATCTAGGGAGGTGCGTGATGCAAAAAATCTATATTATGCTGAGTAAAACAAATACCGTCTTTTGTTCACTCATTCAATCGTATACAAAAGAACCTTACGCCCATGTTTCACTACTTTTCTCTGAGGATTTCCTCTATGGCTATAGCTTTAGCCGAAAAAAAGTCAATAATCCTTTCATCGGGGGCCTTATGAAGGAAAATTATTTTCGCTGGGTAGCTGCATTTCCAGAAACAGAGTGTCTGATGTATGCATTGGAAGTCACAGATGCGCAGTATGAAACACTTCACACCATGACACTCGATTATTACAAAGATAAAAACCAATACAAATATCATCTTTTAGGTGTTATTGGTCATCTCTTTGGGATCAAAGTCCCTCTTAAAAACCGCTACTTCTGTTCTCAATTTGTGGCAACACTGTTACGAGATACAGATATTCTCCACTTTGATAAAGACCCTCTTTTCATGACTGCTGCTGACTTCAAAGGTCATCCAAGACTAGATCTCATCTATGAAGGTAACCTACTTGCACTTCTTTATCAAATTCATGGTACATACGAAGAGCCGATGACTGCTTGTTAGCAGCCATCGGCCCTTTATGCATTATTTATCTATTTCACCAACAAATGAATGACTATAGCTACAGCAATCAAAATCCCTACCATACGGTGGTAGGCCAACCATAGTTTATGCTGCTTCCACTTCTTGGCTGCCCCTACGATGCCACCAATCACTTCAGCAAGGATAAGTAACGCTGCGATCACACCTGTAAGTAATATTCCTTTGGTATACCACTGAATGCTAAGATGTAGGATAATCAAGCCCGCCGCCATACTTCCAAAAATATGGTGATTCTTCATTACAAATTTCATCACCTGATGATAGATTTTCTTAATTTTGGGATGTGTATTTAATTGTACTTTAAAGCGCTTGTTAATGATTTTAAAACAAAAATTAATGAGTGCCAAGCCATATGAAATGATAATAAACCAACCCAATAAGTTCCCTAATTCCCCCAACATAAGATCAACTCCTTAACAATAATTATTATTAAATAATTTATTAATTACAGAATATACTTATATTCGGCTTTTGTCTAGTGGGTGCTTGTACTATTTTTGCGTTCAAGCTGACGCCCCTTCATCTTCTTCTCGTACCCTTCTTCAGTCACCTCATAGTAAGTCGTTCCTAGTAGCGCATCTGGTAGATATTGCTGCGCCACATGATGATTCGGGTAGCTGTGGGGATAGAGATACTCCACGCCCCTTCCAAGGGCTGCTGCCCCACTATAATGCGCATCTCGAAGGTGCATCGGCACCATCCCTATCGGCTTATGTCTAATATCTGATAGGGCACGATCGATCCCTACATAGGCTGCGTTGCTCTTTGCTGCACATGCAATATAAGTAGCTGCCTGTGCCAGTATAATGCGCCCTTCCGGCATCCCTATACGCTCGATTGCCATCATCGCATTGGTGGCTACCACTAATGCCTGCGGATCTGCATTGCCTACGTCTTCGCTAGCACAAATCACGATACGTCTTGCAATAAACTTAGGGTCTTCACCTGCTTCGATCATCCTTGCCAGATAATGAAGTACTGCATCAGGGTCACTTCCCCTCATACTTTTGATAAATGCCGAAATCACATCGTAGTGATTGTCACCTTTTTTATCATAATTCATGACTTTCTTTTGCATACACTCCGAAAGCACTTCCGGTGTAATATGAATAACACCATCTTCACCACGCGGTGTGGTCATTACTGCCAGCTCCACAGCATTGAGCGCCGCACGGCCATCTCCACCGCTATTGATACTGAGAAAATCAAGTGCTTCCGCACTGATCTGTGCCCCATAACTCCCAAGACCACGCTCCTCACTGCTGATAGCATGACGTGCTAGTTGTTTGACGGCCTCTTCATCTAGTGGCCTCAGTTCAAATACAAGTGACCGGGAAATCAACGCGCGATTCACCTCAAAATAAGGGTTTTCTGTGGTTGCCCCAATCAAAATGATGGTGCCATCCTCCGTATGCGGTAGTAAAGCGTCTTGTTGCATCTTATTGAAACGATGAATCTCATCTACAAAAATAATAGTTTTATTGCCCGTCATCGCCAAATGACTTTTGGCATTCTCTACAGCATCTACAATATCTTGCTTCCCACTGGTTGTGGCATTGATTGCAAGAAATTTTCCTTTGGTCGTATGGGCAATTACTTTAGCAATCGTTGTCTTCCCCGTACCTGGTGGACCATAAAAAATAAGAGATTGCAATTTGTCTGCCTTGATGGCACGGTAAAGTAATTTGTCCGTTCCTAAAATATGTTCTTGTCCTACAATTTCTTCAAGTTTGGTTGGTCTCATACGAGAGGCTAAAGGTGATTCTTTTTTACTTTTGGTTTCATTAATATATTGAAATAAGTCCATATCAAACTCCTCTTATTATTTTCTTTAGTATGTCTTCTAGTATAGCATGTCTTTGCTTGATTCTGTAAGTACAAGCTTATATGCCTTACACTTACAAACCTAGAATGTTAAAGTTTTCTATAACAAAAAATACTATATTGACATTTTTCAGACTTTCAATTATAGTAGTTCTAAACAATACTACTAATCAAAGGTGATACACATGACTTTTCAAGAAAGCTTACTCAAACTAGGTTTTACACCCATCGAAGCAACAGTTTATACAACACTGAGCAAACATGGTGCATTATCTGGTTATGAAGTAGCGAAAATCTGTGGCATCTCTCGCTCAAATGTTTATGCAGCGCTTTATAGTTTGCAAGAAAAAGGACGCTGCTATGTGGCGGAAGAGGATGCTACCAAATATATACCACTTACAAAAGATGAATTATTGGCTACAGCTCGTGCTGAATTTGATGAGGTCCTAGAGAACATCGATTCACAATTTCCTGAGACCATTACAGCTGGCGATCCTTATATTACAATCAAAGGCTATGAGACGGTCCTTCATAAAATCAAACATACCATTCTGTCTTGCGAATCACACTTGTATCTACTCAGCCCAGAAGCGTATGTGCGACTATTCGAAAAAGAATTACTTAAAATTTGTGAATCAAAACGTGTCACCATCATCTGTGACAGTCACATTACTGTGGGTTCTTCACTAATATATATGAGAGGGAAATCCCCTCAGGGCTTCCATATGATAGTAGATACCCATGCCGTGATCACTGGTGAAATCACAGACCACAACTCTCAGTGTCTCTTTACGACAAACCAATCACTAGTCAGATTGATGAGAGAATCATTCATCACAGAGCTTGATATGATTCATCTAACTATCAAATAGGAGAGATTGCTTATGTATACTTTAAATGGTCATTATACAAATGAAACAAACTTTTTTGGGGGAAATAACGTATTTGACTTGGTTGCTGAATACGGTAGCCCACTTTATATCTACAACGAAAACATTCTTCGCACACGTGCAAGAGAGATGAAAAACCTTGTGTCTTATGAGAATTTTGTACCACATTATTCAGTCAAAGCCAACACAAATATTCATTTACTCAAAATCGTACGTGAAGAAGGCCTTCATGCGGATGTCATGAGCCCTGGTGAAATCTACCTTGCAAAACAAAGTGGCTTCACAAGTGATGAACTTTTCTTTATTCCTAACAACGCCACAAAAGAAGATCTACTTTACGCCATTGCAGAAGATGTCCTCATCAGTGCAGATTCTCTCAGTCAGTTAGAATTGATCGGGAGCCTCAACCCTGGTGGTAAGATCGCGATTCGCTTCAACACCGGAGTGGGTGCTGGCCATCATGAAAAAGTCGTAACTGCTGGAAAAAACACAAAATTCGGTATCAATCCAGAGGATATTCCAACTGTCAAAGATCTCTTAAACCACTATAACCTCACACTTGTTGGGATCAATCAGCACATTGGTTCTCTCTTTATGGAGCCATCTGCTTATCTAGCAAGTACGTCTTCGATTCTATCAATCGCAAGCCACTTTGATACTCTAGAATTTATTGATCTTGGTGGTGGATTCGGTATTCCTTATCACAAACAAGAAGGTGAAGCGAGACTGGATATCAAGGAACTTGGCTACTCCCTTGATAAACTTTTCCATGACTTTGCTGATAGCTACGGCAAACGCATCCAGTTCCAAATCGAACCAGGACGCTATATCCCATGTGAGTCGGGCATCGTTCTTGGTACAGTTACCAACCTCAAGGAAAATGCAGGTGTGAATTATCTGGGTACAGACATTGGCTTCAATGTTCTCCAACGTCCTATCATGTACGATTCTCACCACGATATGGAAATCTATTCACAAGACCTCGTTGCACCTACACTCAAGCCATTCACAGTGGTTGGTAATATCTGCGAAAGTGGCGACAAACTTGCTACAAACCGTATGCTTCCTACGCCAGCTATTGGGGATCTTATTGGTGTGATGGATACGGGTGCTTATGGCTTTGCAATGTCTTCTTCCTACAATCAAAGACCACGCACAGCTGAGCTCCTCATCGAAGCATCAGGCCATGTACGTATGATCCGCAAACGCGAGACTTTTGAAGATCTCATGAGACACATGCTTGTATAACAACACAAAGAGGCTGCTTTCTTAACCGAAAGCAGCCTCTTCTTTATGATTTTATAGCCTATTCTTCCAACTTCAGAGGGATATTAGCAATGACAATATGCTTATACTTCAAAAGTGAATTACCAATAAACAGCCTTGTTTTGTTGTGCAAAAAGACATGCCACCATGTGCTCACACTAAAATGCGGTAAGATCACTGTCACAATATCACCTTTTTGATAGTTAAACTGTGTAGAATCAATGAACTCAAGCAAAGGCTCTGTAATACGGCGATAAGGAGAATACTTGATCACTAGTGGGATATCCGTCCCAAGTAACTCCCATTTCTCTTGAATCCTAGTGATCTCTGTCTCATCAATACACACATGAAATGCCACAATATTATCAGATGCAATGGTCTTGGCATACTTCAGTGCACGCACACTTGCTACATTGACACTTGCTATTGGCACAATCACTCTATTGTTATACTTCTTGGCGTTGAGATCAATCTCTTCGATCTGTGCTTGTGTGAGTCTCAGTTGCCTTGCTACACTCACATAATGAGCCTTGATCTTTAGCATGCATGCTACAAGAATAGGAATGATGATGACCACAACCCATGCGCCATGTGTGAATTTTGTAGTTGCTACGATCACAACTGTGATTGCAGTTACCAATGCCCCTAGCCCATTGATGAGACACTTGTATTGATAGCCTTTTTCCTTCGTCTTAATCCATCTTCTAAACATCCCAAACTGTGATAACGTAAAAGAAATGAATACACCTACGGAATAAAGTGGTATCAGATGGTGTGTATCCCCTTTGAAGATTATAATAAGTAGGCCCGCCACAACTGCCAATGCAATAATCCCATTGGAATAGCTCAGACGATCTCCTCTAAAAGAGAACTGTCTTGGTACAAATCCGTCTTGACTAATTACATTGAGTAGAAGTGGAAATCCTGAATATGCTGTATTTGCCGCCATCACCAAAATGATAGCAGTTGTAAACTGAATATAATAAAACATCACGCCATTGCCAAATACACTTGATGCAATGACAGAGAGCACTGTTCTTCCTTCTACAGGTGTGATCTGATAGAGATAGGTCAATATAGAGATCCCACCAAAAAGTACAAATACAATGAGTGCAAGCAAACAAAGTGTGCGTTTCGCATTCTTAGTCGCTGGTGACCTGAAATTGGGTACAGCGTTACTCACCGCCTCCACACCTGTAAGCGCTGAACATCCTGATGAAAAAGCTTTGAAGAGCAAGAGAATATAGAGCCCTTGATAATCATTTTGCATAGTCTGCACTTGATTGATGACTGCTACGTCACCACTCATATAGCGATAGATTCCTACCACAATCATACACATCAATCCCAATATAAAAGCATACGGCGGGATTGAGAAAATCTTAGCAGATTCTGAGATCCCTCTCAAATTTCCTAGCGTAATGAAAATGAGCAGACAGAGTGCTATCGGTACCTTATGCTGTGCAAGTGCTGGAAATGCTGAACTAATCGCTGCAGTCCCTGCACTGATACTGACCGCTACAGTTAAGATATAATCTACCGAAAGCGCAGCCCCCGCTGTCACACCAGCGCCAACACCCAAGTTATCCTTTGCAACGATATATGCCCCACCACCATTTGGATAGTGCTCAATCGTTTG
This sequence comes from Cellulosilyticaceae bacterium, assembly GCA_051650265.1. GTDB lineage: Bacteria > Bacillota > Clostridia > Lachnospirales > Cellulosilyticaceae > JBOFEH01. Next base: position 501 of record JBOFIR010000178.1, on the reverse strand, counting down.
CCTATATGAAAAGACCAATAAAAATAACAAACCTATGATTGCCATGGCAATCCCTAGCAGTGGTTTGAATGCCAATGCACCTAATGCTGGTATCAACACCAATAAGATTTCTTCTGTAGCATACGCAACGGATGAGATCGCATCACTCGAAAGAATAGGTAGCCCCAAAGCTACGGAATATTTTTCTTCTGCCAATGCCTCATTCTCAAGCGGTTTTCCAACTAGGTAACGTTTGATTGTAGCAAGCATTTTTGACTCCCCTTAACTTTTTATTATATAAATTTTTAGCAATATTCTTAATATTACTCCTGTTTATTTTCACTGTCAACTAGCGCTTCAAATACTTCTAAACAGGGATTTTGACGCAAAAAAAGAAGAGACCTGGGGAGTAGGTCTCTTCTCATGTTTCCGTTCATATTCTATACAAACTGAAAAAGGGATAATAATATGGGGAGATTTTAATTAAGAGTGAAATTTGTGTAGCTTTTTTCTAGGGAAGAT
>JBOFIR010000177.1:0-3627 GCA_051650265.1 Cellulosilyticaceae bacterium | reverse complement strand
TTACATGATAAATTAAGCCAATTAGGCGCAGAATTGTTGATAGAAACACTACCTAGCATTGTCAATGGACAAGCAAATAGAATCGTGCAAAATGAAGAAGAAGTGACATTTGGCTATAATATATCAAGAGAAGATGAGCAGATCAACTTCAACCAGACAAAAATAGAAGTTTTTAATCACATAAGAGGACTGAATCCATGGCCGGGAGCTTATGCGGTTTTAGATGATGAAGAAATGAAAATATACGAAGCATGTATCGGTGAAGCGAGTTATCCTGAAAAATCAAATGGAGAGATAGTAAAATTATATAAGGAAGGGATAGGAATTAAAGTAGCTGATGGCGAAATTATTTTAAAAACAATAAAGCCTTCAGGTAGCAAAAAAATGAGTGTGAAAGATTATTTTAATGGATTGAAAGATAAGCTCATAGGTAAGGTATTCAGGTAATTGATGGATAGCCTCAATAGCACCTAGCATAGCACAAAATAAGTAATTTGTAGAGTAATAAAAACACGCACCCACGATAAATGATAGGATGCGTGTTTTTTGGTTACTTCCAGATGGTATCTCTTACAGGAATCATGTCAATGATCCATTGATTCTGTATGCGGTCGTAGAATTTGGTATCGGAATTGACGGCAAATGGTATGCCAGCTTCTGTGAGCTGCTGGGTCATATACTGGGCGAAGACAACCTGTTCTGTGATGGCATAGTCATTGCCATCATTGTAGTTGCCGGCCATCCAAGCACCAACCCACGTTGGGATCCCTGTATGTGTTTGCCATGCAAGGGCAAGATCAATCTTTTCATTGATAAGTGCTTTTTCTTCTGGGGTGCCAGTGGTCCAGAGCTTCCTAGTATTATCCTTGCTTGGGCCTGCGGCATAGAAGTGCCACTCAGCCATGAGATAGTTGTTATGATCAGAAGGAATCTCAAGCTCATTGAGATAGGCGGCATCTGATCTGAGACGTGGTGAAATCATCAGAATACGTGTTGGATTAGACTCACGGATCGTTGAGACCACTGTTTCATAGAGTTGATTGAGTGTATCGGGCGCTTTGCTGAGTGCGTCAGTCACTTCGATGACGAGATCAAAGCTCAGGCGTGGGTCATAATCTTGATAGCGCTTGGCAACTGTATCCCACCACTGGGCAACCTTTTTGATATTCTTTGGAGTAGGGTCATTTTTAAGTTCATCCGCTTGATAGGCGATGATCGGAATGATTCCGTGATCGAGGCAATCCTTAATTTGCTGGTCAAGAGAAGCAAAGAGGGTCTCATCAGCAGCATCTTTGATGCGAATACGGACATGGGAGATGCCTTGTGCCTTAAAGTCTTTGACTGCTTGCACATTGTAAGCGGCTCTGCCTTGACTGGTCTTAGACCAATCCACATCCATGCCTCTGCCGAGTATCTTTTGATATTCCCAAGGAGAGATGCTACGACTTACGGTTGGGGATGAGGTAGTCGTGATATCAGTACGACCATCTTTGAAGCGCACTTGGCAGTCGAGTGCTTCTGTGATAAAGCGGAGTGGCACATATGTAAGGCCTCCTTGTATCAAAGGAACAGTGGTAAGGACGGGTACATCTTCTCGGAGATCAATGTATGTAGCATGGCCATTGATCAGAGCATCTGGCTTACCAATCTGAAGCTTGATCGTATGGGTCTGGTCCTGAAGTAGGATCGACTGATCGAGAGGGTTCCAAGTGGTCTCTAAGCCCAGAGTATCACCGATCACCCGAAGAGGGACGTATGTGCGCCCTTTTATGGTAACGGGGTAACCTGAGTGATCTGCAAAAGGCACAGGAACTTGATTGATGAAGATGGACTCAGTGGGTGGAGAAGCCATCAGCGAGAGTGGTGTGAAGAATGCAGTCGCTGCATAGCCAAGTGCAAAAATAAAGTGTTTGTAAGAGGAATAAATTGCCATAAAGAACTCCTTTGTAAGATGATTAAATTAGTGTAAGTATACCACAAAAAGAGGAATATTCTTCTTTAATAACTGAATATCTCATACTATCAGTTTGATCTCTACCAAACTTTCTCAAAGTTCCTTCGCAAATAAAGCCAGTATTAATCATAGATTGTTTTAATACTTCATCATCACACTTGCAATAAGCACATACAACAGATAAATCAAGTTCATTAAATCCATAATCTAATATCAGTTTATGAGCCTCTGTAGTATAGTCTACATTTTTGTATTTGTCACAAATATGAACCTCAATTTCCCTGTAACTATTATATCTACCTATGTCGACAAGCCCTATAACGCCTATGAGTTTACCAGTTTCTTTGAGGATAAGAGGATACATTTCCTGATATTCTTTCCAAATGTTGATACACTCCAAACAATCATTTACTGTGTTGAACTGCATGTAATACATAAAATCAGTTGCGTTTCGTTTGATTTCAAACAAATCAACTGCATCATTTTCATTCCATTCTCTGACTAATAATCGCTCAGATTCAATCGTTTTCATACCAACGTTTCCTCCAGTATTTAGTAAGTAATCAACAGTTACATGGAAGTATTTCGCTAGGACTGGCAGCATCATAATATCCGGATAGGTTACAGCGTTTTCCCATCTTGATATGGTTTGCATACTCACATTCAAACGTTCTGCAAGATGATGCTGTGTTATTCCGTTTTTCTGCCTTAATTTCTTGATTGTTTCCCCAATATACATGTTAATCACTCCTAAGTTCATTTTGTAACGTTACAAGATTATTATAGTTTAAAAAATATTCAATCTCTATACCACAAACCAAGAATGGATTAAACAGATCTATTAAACGCAATTAGATCGGTGAAAAATGTAGAAAAGAATGATAGATATGATGTAGAATTTATTCTATAATGCATTTGCAAGTAAATTTTTAAAAGGAAAAGATTTGGAAAAGGTGAAGGAGGAGTTAAGGGTGACAGAAATCGGTAGAAGCTTAATTGAAGAAGGAAAAAGAAAAAAGGCTCTTGAAATTGCAAAAGAGTTACTAGATATTTTTTCAATAGAAATGATCGCAAAAAAGACAGGATTAACAGTAGAAGAAGTGGAAGCACTTAAGAATAAATAATGTATAGAGTAACAAAAAATACGTATACAAATAAGGATGCGTGCTTTTTGTTACTGCCAGATGGTATCCCTTACAGGAATCATTTCATAGCCCTTTTGATTCTAAAATTGACGGCAAATGGTGTATTAGCTTGTGAGCGGAATGAAAAGGTTTGATTAAGAACGATTGATAAGTATATAATAAAGATAGATAAAAGATAAAATCTATATTAGGTGGATAAATGAGAATAACGAATTATGAAGATTTGATTATGAAAAGAGCGATGGATCTGTTTGCAGAGGAAGGATTACGCTTTTTTGGAATAGACAAAGAAGTAAAAGAACTTGGGCCTACAGAGTTAGTGGTATTAGAAAGCAAAAATATGTTCATGGACTATACTTTTCTAATGGAAGATGATACGTATATACACTTTGAATTTCAGACTACTAATAAAGGAGTAGCAGACTTAAGGAGATTTAGAGCGTATGAAGCATTACTAAGCCATCAAACAGGAAAAGATGTTGTAACTTATGTGATCTATTCTGGTGATATAACAAATCCAAAAGATAC
>JBOFIR010000176.1:0-8237 GCA_051650265.1 Cellulosilyticaceae bacterium | reverse complement strand
AAAAGCTCTTGCTAATACTGTAGCAAATTCGCCTCTTGTAATCTGCTGAGCTGGTTTGAAAGTCCCATCTTTATACCCCTCGATGATACCTTTGCCCGCCATGTGTGAGATAACCTGCTCAGCCCAATGACCTTGTATATCAGTAAACTGCTTCATTGCAGATTCTAATGGTATCATAGGTTCTGGCTTGTTAGGCTTCTCTATTGTGTGAGAAGTGTCAGTCTGATCATTGCCACCAGTGCTACCACTTCCACCAGTATTGCCACTACCATTTCCGTTGCCATTTCCAGTTTCGCCGCCATCTTCATTGCCGCTTCCCTCTTCATTGCCACTTTCTAAAGCGGTATGATGATGCCCTAGCTCAACAGATGGATAAGTCATTGCCTCATAATCTTCGCCAATCACTTTGACGTAGACACTCCCTTCTTTGAAGTCCATCTTTCCTTGAATCTGACTTTCAAAAGTAAACGTCCCAAGCTCTAGTGCACCTTGATCACCTACAAGCACTTCACCTTTAGGTGCTATAAGTAAAAATTTAAGTGTCTTTTCTGATGCCGATGTTGGGATCAAATGGGCATTGTATTCACCCTGACTCAGGCTCCCTGACCATTTGAGTTCTTTGAGCGCACTCAAATCATCTGAGATCATCCCCACCTCTACTGCCTTTGTTCCTGTAGGAAGTGCTGTGACCGATATTGCCATAGAAAGGCTTTCTTTGGTGATTTCCTTTGTGGTGGCAGTGACACTTGGTGCCTGTGCACCAAATACAGCGCTCCCAGTTCCAAGGAGTACGGCACCTAAAATATAGCCTAAGCATTGTTTTTTCAAGAATTTTTTCATATGCCCTCCTAATTTAAATAAATGGTAGGGAGACTTTCTAAGTCTGGTACCCCTATCCAAGGTGTATCACTAACAAGGCGGCCACCTTCTATAGATCCTGCCTCATTTGTACGGTACATATTAGCCTTGATCTGTGCTGGTAGTGTTTGGCTTTGTGGTACAAACAACCAGATGCCATTGTTGACTTTAGAGACTTCTCCATCCTCTGGTAACTCTGCAAATAAGAAGACTTCTCCATTGATGGCTTGTACAACCTCATCATAGACATAATCAGGTTTTTCACTCAGATCATAACCCTTATCATTCACATACTTCGCTGAGAGTACAATCTTGCTATAGATAGGATGTCCTCTATAAGTACCTAATACCACTAAGCTTCCTTCTTCAATTACACCACCATCATATGCATAGTCATGCCCTAATCTACCGATTGCACCCTCTGTAAAGTACACGGCATCTCCAGGATAGCCAATGACTTGAATAGCTGATGTCTCAAGTGTCTCTACAGCTTCACCACTCAGACGAATGTATCTTGCATCATAAGTCCAAATACGCTGGTCATCTGCCTCTACACCTGGTTTGTTGAAGTAAAGTATAGACTGACTATCTTCTAATGTGCCTACTTTGGCTTGTGTCCAATGACTACCATCTTCACTTACTTCAATCATGTAAGCACCTGATGTCGTCACTTCACCAAGCTTAATACCTACTGCCTGTTGTGTACTTCTCATATCAATCTGAATCATGCCAGGTGTTGTACGCTCTACCACAAAATCAGAGTGGTCTAGAATACCTTCTCTTGCAATATGTACACTACCAGCTGGTATACGTTCTGAATGTCCTAGTAGCTTATCATATACGACAACTTCATACGCATAAGACACATTATTACTTGCTGGTAACGCATCACGATAAGTTGCTTCTGTTGTAAAGGCAATGAGCTCGCCATTACGATAGATTTCATACCCTAACAATGCTGATCTTTGTTCACGATCTAAAGGCATCTGATCATGACTGATCGTAACTGCTACCTCTTGATCGTCTGATGCTGCATCTTGTACCACACTTGATGTCGCTGTGATTGCTAGATTTCCATAATCAACTTGCGCACCACCACTGAGCTGATAACGCTTCGCTTCATCTGTAAGGTAATAGATTGGGCGGGATTCCGCATCATACTTGCTCGTGTAAGCTTTGGTCTCCTCAGTAATTGGTAAATCCCACTTTTCAAAGAATGGCGTCAGGTCTTTGCCCACTACATCACTTGCTAGGCGTGCAAGCATGTTGTGCTTGTCTACCTCTGATGTGGTATCTTCTCTGAAAAGTCTATTGAGTCTTGGATAGAATCCATCTATACCTGTAAAGCCATCTACATCATCATAAGCAAGATGGAGTTGCCAGAACATCCCCAGTGTCACAAAGACATTGCTTGAAAGCCCTGTATCCTCAGATACTACTTTTGTATAAATTTCTTCATAGATATTGTTTTCTTCTAGACGTGTACGTCCATCATTGACAATCTGTGCAAATAAAGCAAAGATATTGTTGCTAATCTCGCCATAAATGTACTCATTGGTATTGAGGATATGCCCAATCTCATGATTGATCCCCCATCCAAAGTAACCTGTCTGACTTGCCCTAGTCTCATTGATTAACCCTTTTTCAGAACCATAACGAATCCCTACATGATCTGCTGCTGCATACATGAAAGCACTCGAGCTCATCGGCATATAACGTATATTCATACGTGTATCTGGCCATCTATGTCTGGATTCTGGGTGATCAGGTGTCAGTCCTAGTACTTCATAGTGATTTGCCATATTGGCTTCCCAAGTCAGAAGTGCTTCATACACACGCTCTACTTGTGCTTCTAGATCACCTTCAAGACCTGCTTGAATACTTTCTAGAATACCATTTGCAGGTACAGATAAAAGAACTTTTGCAGTACCAATCTCTGTACTATTTCGTGGATCTTTTGCAAGGTCTACCTTCGGTGTGATTGCCACAAGTTGGTCTACCCTTGCATCAAGTTCTTCGATATACGCTCTAATTATATTTTTATGTGCTGTCATCTGCGCTGTATCATCTAGATCCAACAGCTCTAGGGTCGGCATATCTGTCCCTTTGCGGATATGTACGCGTGTCTGACCTTGATCTGCACCCGTATATTCTAAGTAAAGCGGTCCACCTTTTGTTGTATTGTAATTCACAACTCTTGGCACTTTGACTACGTTGCGTCCTGGTTTGAGGGCAATATCCTTGCGCCATCCCCCATCTCCATAGAACTGTGATGCTACAAGCTTTGGCATATCGCCACCTTGTGGTGCATCGACATAGACTATGATTTCTTCATCCGCATGTGCCATAAGACCTGTTGGTTGCAATCCACTTAGTCCTCTACCATTTGCAAACTGTCTATCCCCTTCAAGGGCTGGATTACGTCCCTGATACACATCAATCACTTCACCTAACAGTGTGCTTGTCCCTGTAGTTGCAAGGGCTCTTGCAATCTGGAGTTCTTCTCTCAAGATATGTTCAGGTACTTGTAAACGTGCCCCTTCAAGCTGATCGAGCTCATTTTCTATAGCATCTATCTGCTCAATGCTCACGCCTGCTGCAAGTGTCGTATACGTATCATCTGCAAAGAGCTGATCAATACGCTCTACAAGGTCATAATACTCGTAGAACATCGCTTCTGCGATACTAATATTCCCTGCACCATCCCACTCATAGAGGATCACTTCCATCTGATAAACCATTGATTTTGGGAATGGTAAGATCCACAATCCTGACTCACCAGAAGCTGGGATAACACTACTCCCCTTTGCTGAAGCCACAATCTCTTTTGGCTCACTACCTGGTGCTTCCCAGATACGGATACCATACCACTTTGGATAGTCTTTGTACCATCCCTTATTGCTTAGAAGGTCACGGTCTAGTCTTGGTACGAATGCCATATAATCCATTTCATAAGGCTGGTCAAAGGTCACTTTGATCCCTCTCGCACGCTGATATGTCTTGGCTGTCCAGTGTGTATAGTAGTTCTTATCAATCATATACTCTGGCGTGAAGCCTTCAGGATAGAACGACTGCTCCACATTGGCACCATCTCTAAGCTGAATCTGTGTGATCTGCTCACGTGAGATTTGTTGATGAGTTGGTACCTTTGGAATTACCAGCTCTTCTCTCACTGGCGTACCTTCTACGACTGCAGATGGTGCACTTTCCCCCACCTCATTGTACGCTGTCACATAGATTTCATAAGTTTGACCATTTTGAAGCCCTACTAATGTATGACTTGAACCCATCACATCAGCTACTTTGATGTATTGTGATGTATTCTTTGCTTTGTAATAGACATGTGAACCAACTGCTTCATCAGCATTTCTAAAGCTCACTGTCAATGTTTGATCACCTGGTTCAACTTTCACTTCAACAGGTGCCCCTGGCTTTTTCTCTGGTGCAGGCACAAACATCACTTCTTCTGAAAGTGGCCCTTGCCATGAACCATTGATGGCTTGTACAACAAAGTAGTAAGGTGTAAAGTTCTCAAGACCTTCTATCGTCAGATTATTTGAAGAAGCATACGCTACTTCGCTGTATTGCCCTGGCTCCGTGCCATACTTCACCTGATAACCTGTAATATTTGGCACATGATTCCATGCAAGCCATACTGACTTATGCTTTGCCTTACCTTGAAGACCCTTGATCTCTCCTGTCTCTTGATTGACGGCATCATCTACCACATCTTCAAGAAACTCAATCTTACTAATAGAAGCAAGGTGGTTACCATTTTCAGTCCCTGTCACTTCTACAGTGATTTTTTGGATCGGTACTTGCTTTCCAAGATTGATCGTAATGGTATTCTTTTGAGGTGCTCTCACACTTCTTCCCAAACCAAAGGCCATAGGGGCTGGTGTAGATGCTGCCTCTCCAAAGTGAATACGCTCTGTCTTGCCTTCAAATTCATAGACAATATAACCTTCAGTTGGTGCACCCTCTAGTCCACCTGTCAGGTTGATCTGAGAGACTTTCATCTCTTCATTAAATGAAATTGGGATACGTACAGGTGTTTCAGATGAAATCACACCTGCAGTATTTTCAAATACAAGTGCAGTCTGCTCATTTTGATCAAACAAATCTGCCACTGTACCCTCTTTGATCGTCACATCAGGGTCATTTGCACCCTCAAGCTCCGATGCAATCTGCTCTAAGTTTGCAACCTGACTCATGATCAAACGTGTGTTATAAATTTGCGCATCTCCCGTAGCATTTTGATTCCAGTAGATTTGCGCCATATCTTCAATATCTACGAGTCCATCTCTATTGAGATCCGCACTTACTGCATACTGATTCTCATCAATATATTGTTGAAGTAATTTTTGATCGTATGCATCTACGCTTCCATCTTGATTGACATCACCTGATGTAAACGTATTATTGGATGTACCTAATACCACATGCTTCTCATGTGTCTGTAGCGTAATCACATCAGACTCATACGTTTTGTAGCCTTCACCTTCGATGCGGATCGTATAATCTCCAAGTTTGAGACCTTCAAATAAAGCTGTAGCCTGCAGCGTGGCTGCACCATCAAGTGGTAGTGTTCGTACAACACGTCCATCTTGTAGCAAATGCAGTTGCATCTGACCTTCTTTTGTCTGCGCTATTGGATAATCTACTGCTAATGTGACTTCTAATGAAGCACTTTCGCCTGTCGCTATGGGCGTAGCAAATGTGGGTGTTTGCAATTGCAACGCTAGCATCGATACCAATAACAATCTCGCTATTCTTTTTTTCATATGCTCCTCCTTCAGTTAATAATATTTATTACTCCCTACTAAATATCGTTTTAACCTGATACGTCAATCAGTATTTATCCAAAATTTTCAAAAATAGGGACGTAGGTCCCTCTACCATCTGTATGACATACAAAAACCTCCTATTAATAAGACACAGCTGTGTATCCTATCAATAAGAGGTTTTATTGCTTTTTTATTTATGGTCTATAATCAGGTACTGGGTAACTCTTTATGTGTTTGAAGTGCTCAAGTTTGGCTTCACCAGGTTGCATACGAATAACAAGCTCATCTTGCCCTATGGCATTGTGTGCCCCTACAAAAGGCTCAACTCTCACTGTCACTAAAAAGTTAAAACCTCTATAAGCCTCTCTTTTGACCTCCATAAATCGTATATCAAACAAATCATACATCAATGCATTGCCATAGTATTGCTCAATACCCTTTGAAATAATCGGCTGCAACTGTGTCACCAACATGTCCTTATAGAGTTCCTCTATAGATCCCTCTTCAGGTGTATATTCCGTAGGAATACCTGTCTTGGCACTGAAGTGCTCTACTCCTTCAATTCCTTTGGATCCACTTGGCGCTGCATAACAAACCATTCCCCATATTGCACAAACCATCACCATACCTACTAGTAATCTTTTCACGTGATCACCCTCCATCTGTTTACGGAGATAGTATATGCGCTTTTAAAGTTATTATTTCTTTAAATCAATCACGATGGATTCTAGTATGATCTCCTTACTTTCTTTAGTCGTGTCTGCTTCCAATGCTGTTTCGCTGCCATCTTCACCTATTGCTACCCCGCCGCCTTGCACGCCGCAGTATACAGTAGGTGTTACAACCAGCTGCGTTGCACCTTCTGCTAACTTCCCAAAGGTCGTTCTGACATGCATGATTCCCTGCTTCGTCTCCTCACCGCTACCATGAGCACTACTTCCCTCATCTACATACACATTCCCAAGGTTATCTTCTACTTTTAAGGTTGTACTTACAAAGTCCATCTCACCTCTATAGGCTTCAGGCGCTTGCTGCGTATAGTCTAGACTAAATGACATCGGTGAAAAAGTGATGCTTTCCATTTGAATCATGACACCATCTTGTTCTACCTTTTGATCTAATGTCGTCATCGCTCCCTCTACTGCCTCTAATTGGAAGTCAAAGCGCCATTTTCCTTTAACGACCTCCGCTCCGCCTTCATATGGAAGAAGAATTTCTTTGATATAAACCTTACAATTGATCTGTTCATAGACCTCATGAATCGTATAACTACTTTGTCCTACATAAGTATCTTCATTGACTCTCTTTGTTTGGCCTGAACCACCCATGCCACCTTCATAGCCTTCTATACTAAATACTGGCCCTAGCCCTATAAGTGGATTTTCTCCCAAATCTCGGTCTGTTTTAATCTCATACGTATAGGAAACCGTTCGCCCATCAAAGATGGCATCCTTGATAGTGATCACAATCCCATTACTTTCCTTTGTCACATTAATCTCATTGGCATTTTCTTTGTAAAGATCATACGCACCTGTACGTCCATTATCCAAGAATCTAAAGATATCCCCCACAATAGGCAGTTCTGCCGCATAGCTCGGATTGATGACACCAATCCCACCAATTCCTACTATGACAATCCCACCAAGCACAGCTGCTACTTGTAGATTTTTTTGCCATCTCTTTGTCCCTCTATTCCCTATCTGTTTTTTAACTGCACCTTTAATACGTGCACGCTCTAATTCACTCACCTCTACCATCTCTTCTTCTAACATACGCATTTCTTCCTCGCTCATCTCTATCTTTCCTAATACATCATAAATCGTTTTCATCTAAACCATCCTCCAATCTAGCCCTTCAAATCGATTGCTCAGTTTTTTCTTTCCTCGATAGATCCGATTGTCTACCGCACTCTGACTCATTCCAAGTTTTTTTCCGATCTCCTCAGACTTTGTATCCAAACAGTATTTCATCACAAAGATTTTTTGATCAATTGGCTCTAACATCTGAAGCACTCCTAGTAGGGCTTCCTGCTCTTCCTTTAGTAATACTTCTTGCTCCGAAGAAAGTTCCACTTTCCTATCCTGTTGTTCAAGTGCTACTTCTTGACGCTTCACTAGCTTTCTATAATGATCGATTGCACGGTACTTTGCGATACGGTATACCCATCCTTTGAACTGATCTGTATTCCCCTCAAACTGATCGGCATGCTCCCATATCGCCAAGAAAACATCATTGATACACTCTTCTATGGCACCTTCTTGTCCTAAGGGCCCAATCACCTTTTGGACACACCCCTTGACTAATCCCGCATAGCGATCAATCACAAACTCTAACGCATCTTCATTGCGTCGTTTAAGACGCTTGATATAATTTCGCTCATTGCTTCTCACTTTTCTCTCCTCCTGCTTCCGAACTAAGGCCTTATACTCTATACAACGTATACTTATCTGATTTTCTCTCACCATTTATCCAACTATTTTTTGGTTAAAGTATCTTTATAATAATAAAAAACAAAAAAACAGGAATCTTTAACCTTTTAGCTAAAAATTCCTGTTTGAAAGTTGTTATGCCTCTTGCTCAGTCAGCTGCTCA
>JBOFIR010000175.1:0-56571 GCA_051650265.1 Cellulosilyticaceae bacterium | reverse complement strand
TAAGTGATTTGAGGATTTCCTTCTTTTCTACTTGGAATCTTTTAATCTCTAGTGCACTCCCAATATCATCTACGAATACATCCTCTTGTGAATTCTGTTCGATGTAAATATTTCCCTCATCATTGAATCCTAAACTGATAATCCCATTTACTTTTTCTGCAATAGAAGCAATTGCTTCTATTAACTCTTCTTTGATTGACGCAGGAATATCTTCAAATCCTGGCTCAATAAAATATTTATGTTCATAAGGTGATGCACAAATTACAAGTTTCTTTTCCATTGTTATTTCCTTTCTTTATTTAGGATGTATAGCCATAAATGCCGCGTATAGAAACTTCACCCGACTGAATCTCCTCTTTTTCACCCGCTTCATTTATAACCTGCAGTGCGCCTGTAGGAAGAAGATCTACTACATAGACAATACGTTCTTCTTCTTTTTCCACAAGCTTAGCTTGTTTTCCTAAAGTTACACACATTTTTTTGTATTTATCAACTAATTGTGGTATATAGTCTGCCTTTTTGAACTGTTCATAATACCTTTCAAATCGCACTGCAAAGTCTGCAATCAAAACTGACCGTCCATAGGTACATCCACCAAGACGTCCCAGAGAACTTGCATGTAGCAATTCATCTGGAAAACACTCAGTATTCACATTCACACCAATACCCAGGATAACATAGAGCATCTTGCCCCCCTGCATACCCATCTCTGCCAGTATACCACATACCTTCTTACCCTGTACTACAATATCATTCGGCCATTTGATCTTTGCATCTAACCCTGTACATTCACGAATTGTTTCACACATGCTAAGTCCTGCAACAAGCGTTACTTGTGGCACCCGTTGCACCTCAATATCTGGCCTTAAGATAAAACTCATCCAAATTCCTGTTCCACTAGGTGAACACCACGCACGTCCCAAACGCCCTCTACCAGCTTGTTGCTGATCGGCAACTACAAGATGTCCTTCTTTAGCCCCTTGTCTTGCCAACTCTTTCGCTTTATTATTAGTCGAGTCTATTATATCAAAATAACTTACGTTCTTTCCCATATAAGTTGTCTCTATTCTATCTCGAATAGATTGCTCATTATACACAGACATCCACCCCCTACATATTAAGTCTTACCCTTTTTACCCAAAAATAAAAAGGGGGATATCCCCCCTTTTTATTTTTCTTATAGTTCTGGTTCACCGAAAAGATCAAGTTCTTCAACATGTTCCTCGTCAATTGCTTCACCTTTCATGATCTTTCTAAATTCATTTCCAGTAAGCTTTTCTTTTTTGAGTAACACTTCTGATGCTTTATGAAGGACTTCCATATTTTCTTGAAGGAGTGCTTTTGATCTCACATAAGCATTTTCTACGATATCTTTGATTGACTTATCAATTTCAGTTGCTACATTCTCACTGTAGTTACGTTCATGATTGAAATCACGTCCTAAAAATACCTCTTGCTGCTCATTACCATATTTAATAGGACCAAGGTCGCTCATACCATACTTTGTAATCATATCTCGTGCAATCTGTGTCGCTCTCTCAATATCATTTGAAGCACCTGTTGTGATATCTCCAAAGATAAGTTCCTCTGCTGCACGCCCACCCAATAATGATACGATTTCATCTAACATCTTAGATTTAGTCATGTACATCTTATCTTCTCTTGGAAGTGGCATTGTATAACCACCTGCAAAGCCCGTAGGAATGATAGATACACTGTGTACTGGATCAAGATTTGGTAACACTTCATGGATTAATGCATGACCTATCTCATGGTAAGCTGTAATGCGCTTTTCTTTATCTGATACAAGATGACTTTTCTTCTCTGTACCAACAGTAATTTTGATAAATGCTTTTTGTACTTCTTCCATATCAATGGCACGTTTGTTGTGTCTTGCTGTAAGAAGTGCTGCTTCGTTCATAAGGTTTGCAAGATCTGCTCCTGTGAAGCCTGCAGTTGTCTTAGCAATAATCTTAAGATCGATATCTTCATTAAGTGGTTTGCCTTTAGCATGAACCTTGAGAATAGATTCTCTTCCCTTCACGTCTGGTCTACCTACTACGACCTGTCTATCAAAACGACCTGGTCTTAAAAGTGCAGGATCTAAAATATCTACACGGTTTGTAGCTGCTACTACAATAACACCTTGGTTAATTCCGAAACCATCCATCTCAACAAGTAATTGATTGAGTGTTTGCTCTCTTTCATCATGGCCACCGCCAAGACCAGCACCACGTTTTCTACCTACTGCATCAATCTCATCAATAAATACGATACATGGCGCATTTTTCTTAGCTTGTTCGAATAAATCTCTTACACGAGAAGCTCCAACCCCCACGAACATCTCCACGAAATCAGACCCTGAAATACTAAAGAATGGTACTTTAGCTTCACCTGCTACTGCCTTTGCAAGAAGTGTTTTACCAGTACCTGGAGGTCCTACAAGTAAGATTCCTTTCGGAATTTTTGCACCAACCTCTGTATATTTCTTAGGATTTTTGAGGAAATCTACAAGTTCTACAACTTCTTCCTTCTCTTCATCAAGTCCTGCAACGTCTTTGAACGTTGTCGATCCTTTATCATCGATTGTCATCTTAGCCTTACTTTTACCAAATGACATCACACGGCCACCGCCGCCTCCTCCTCCTTGCATTTGCTGCATGAAGAATACCATGATAAAAATAAACATACCTAGCACAAGCACGATTTGTAATATACTAAAGAACATATTCGGCTGAGCTGCTGATGTATCCACAACTGTCATTGCATTTAATGTGTCTGCTGGCAATTTTAACATATAGTCTGTAAACGGCTCCGATGCAATAACAACTGTTGATTTACTTTCACTATCTTTAAGTTTGACTGTTACATAAGCGTTTGTAGAATCATATTCTATATGAAGTTTGTCTACTTTTTTATTCTCGATGTAGTTTTTGACCTCACCAAACGTCATTGGTGTTGGTTGTGACATAAATGATTGATTAGCGCCAAAAATAACCGCAATAAATAGTATCGCTACTACAATCAAATATAGGGTGCTCCCTTTAAATTTTCCTTTCAATGCACTATGCCTCCTTCCTAATCCATCTTAGTTTTTCTTAGACTTTACCCCTTATTTACAGCAATATATGGGAGATTTCTGTAGAATTGTTGGTAATCAAGACCATATCCAATTACAAAACTATCTGGAATTGTGAATCCTACATATTCTACTTCCACATCTACTACTCTTTGTTCTGGCTTATCTAGTAAAGTACAGATTTTGATACTCTTTGGATTACGTCCAATGAGTATATTTTTCAAGTAACTTAATGTACGCCCTGAATCAATAATGTCTTCTACGATGAGTACATCTTTACCATCGATTGGTTCATCAAGATCTTTGACGATTTTTACTACACCTGTACTTTTATACTCATTGCCATAACTTGATACTGCCATGAATTCCATCTTCATTGGCACAGAAATTCTTTTAGCAAGGTCTGTCATAAACATAACCCCACCCTTTAAGACACAAAGTACTACGATTTCTTTCCCTTCATAATCTCTTGATATTTGTGCACCTAATTCTTCAATTCTTCTTTGTAAATCTTCTTCATTGATGAGTGTTTCTAGATTCAACATAATCCCTCCTGCAACGTATGTTCTTTTAATACTGTCAACTCTAGTATTTGTGTTGTTTTGTCAGTTACATAGTACTTGCTATTTAACCTTGAGCCTATAACCCATATTATATTGTTGCTATCTGCTATCATCGGTATAGTATTTCTTAAATGCCCTGGTATCTTTTCATCTACAAAAAACTTTTTAAGTTTTTTAGTGCCTCCAGGTAGTATAATCTGGTCTGAAGGCCGACGGTTCCTGATTTGCAAGCTGTCTTTTATTTTATCATAATCAATATATTTAGTATACATATTTTCTTGCCTTTGTTCAAATGTTTTAAAAGATACTACGCGTAACTGAACTACTAGGGAAACTTCCTTTACATTAGTTGTACCCATTTGTAGGGTATACTCATAATTAGAAATTTTAACCTCTTCATCTAATATAAAAATCAATTGGTTATATTCATTTTTCACATGGATGCCATGTGGCAAATCAATCTGCTTTCCCGATTGTTTATTCATAAGCATTAAAATATTTGAAAGATGCATGGTTGTGATTTCTTTAGTATGCCCTAAAAGAACCAAAATTGCTTGCATAAAAATGCGTTTTTGAATATAGCTTTTTTCTTGTGTGATCAGTTCTTTATCGAGAGTCAACTTAACGCCTCTTTCAACTACATTAACTGCACGTTCAAATACTTCCTGTGTATAGGTTTTCAAGAAATCATCTGCTTCTTTAAAGTTTTCCGCTTGCCTTGCCATTGTCGCTACAAGATTAGGATTAAAATGAGTCGTCATATAAGGAATACACTCAAGACGCATCTTATTACGTGTATAGACTGTTTCAAAGTTTGTTGCATCTTGCTTATAGTGAATTTGCCACTTATTGCAATAATACTCCACTTCCTCTCTGGTTATCCCTAAAATCGGTCTAATAATAGCTCCTCTTTTTGGTGGGATACCCTGTAACCCTTGTATATCAGTCCCTCTTACAAAACGCATCATCATGGTTTCAGCTTGATCATTCATATGATGTGCTGTTGCTATTTTATCACCTTGATTTGTCAAAGATATAAAGAAATCATATCTGACTTTCCTTCCTGTTTCTTCCTCACTCATCCTCCACTCCTGGGCGAGCGCTTCAATGTCACACTGTTTCCTCTCACAAGGAAGTCCCCACTGCGTCGCAACTTCTTCTACATAAGCCGCCTCTTCATCAGCCTCTTGCCTGAGTCCATGGTGAACATGCGCTACCATAAGACTCATGTCATACCATTCCTGATGTCTCCTTAGAAAGTGTAAGAGCATCATAGAATCTGCCCCCCCTGAAACACCTACAATAATACGATCGCCGTGCTCAATCAAATGATGTTGAGCGATATACTGTTTCACTTTTTCGTCAATTTCTCGTGTCATCATTCGCTCCTTTATCCCAACTAATCTTCGCTTCTATATTATAGCATCTTCTTACAATTATCCTATTCCCTTCAACAGAAAAGAGACAAACTCTAGAACACTCTCTCGAATTTGCCTCACCTCTTCTCAGATTAGATAGATTACTAGCATGATGCCTAGCAGTATCAAACTTACATAAAACAATACATCAATCCAGTTAGTATTTTTTTTATCTAAAGGTGACGCCACTCTTTCTAGTTGATCTACAGGCTTTGTCTTCATATATGCGCCAATAATATGATTTGCTTCACTCACAAGATTCATACGTCCCTTGGGTGGTTCTTGCTTGAGTAAAAAAACTGCTTTTTCATACCAGTCATCCTCTCGTCCCTGAACAACAACTTGTTTACCCATGGATGATCCCTACCTTATTGTATTAGTGTCCTTTAAAGTGTGCCACCCTATCATATTATTATTCAATGTACAGCCCTTTTTTATTATCTTTTCCAAATTTTAGCCACTACTACAGTCATATCATCTTCCTCTCCTACACCTAAGAGATCTTTACTCTTTTGAAGGAGATATTCTGCAACATACTGAGGATTCCCACTTCCCGCTTCTAAGATAAAGTGTTTAAACGTACCTTCCTTTCCGAGCACGTCATCTTTTGAGATCAAAATCCCATCAGTCACCATAATCAGCATATCGCCATCTTGTAGCTGCATTTTTTGCGTTTCTACATCTACTTCTTTTACAATTCCCACTGGAAGTGATGCTCCCGATACTGTCAGCACTTTTCCTTTTCTCAATACAAAGCTTGCTGCTGCACCTGCTTTCAAAAACTCTGCAACCCCTGTCTGCGAATCAATAAGTGTCACATCCATCGTCGAGAACGTCTCTGTCTCTGACTTGAGAAGCAGTGTTGCATTGATCAATTTGACAACTGTCTCTTTTTTGAGTCCTGACGCCATAAAATCCTCTAACATCTCAATAGTCGTTGCACTTTCTTCATAGGCCTCATCACCACTACCCATCCCATCTGCTAAAGCTAACAAATACTGACCATCTTCAAGTTCCATAAAACTATGTACATCCCCACATACCTTTTGTTTAGCCCAAGCTGCTGCACCTGCAGTAACGTGGTACTTATTTGCCACTAAGAATTTGTAGCTACACCCAGTTTCACTACATGTATGTTTTTCGAGTTCTACTCGAATCTCTAGACATTTATCAATAGCATCTATTATTTTCTGGGAAATATCCTCTTTTTTCTTGCAATAAGGGGTATACACATTAATCTCTTTTTGTCCACTATGGTGTTCTAAGACCATTACCTCTGTAATCTTAATGCCTTCTGCACGTAGTTTCTCTTCCAGTTCTTTTTCTGCATCTTTATTGAACTCCATATGCTCTTCTACATCATCCACTAAACCCTCTAAAGTTGTTGCAATCGCTCTGAGTTGCTGCGCTGCAAGATATTTGCTTTCCACTAATTTATTGTGCCAAAAAATCTCCATCTTTTTGAGATCTAGTCTAGAAGTTAAGACTGCTGCAAAATTTTCTGCACCTAAACAGTTTCTCTTGAACTTTTCTGGAATATCAGCTCTGACAATATATCCTTTTTGAACCGCAGTCGCTACTAAATCTTGCGCCATACTATACGTTTGATTCAAATCCTGTTGCCAACAAAACTGTTTCATCGAACAACTCAAGCAGTTTTTTTCTGCAGCATCATGAATCATAAAATCTATATCTTTTTCACTAAGCTTCAGGTGTGGTCTTTCCATTTCTTCCAATGTCTGGCCTAGGATTTCAAATGCACTAACAATATGCTTGAGACGATCTGTAATGACAGTTTGAACTCTAAGGAGGTGGGTTCTTTCACTCTCTTCCAAGTTTTGCTGATTGAACCAACAATTGAATCCAAAATACTTTTTAGGAATAATCAAGGAAATCATACTGGCTATAAGGTAAGCTGCTATAATCTGGAGGTCTATCTTTCCACTATTAAATACACTAAATCCTAGCATGAGTCCAATCCCCATTCCACCTAATACCCCTACACGACCAACAGGAATGAATACGCCCCCCAACATACTCGCCATACCATAGATTCCTATAAATTGTGGCGGCATATAACGAATAAGCACAAGTACCGTTCCAATCACCATAGTAGTCGTTACACCTAGATTAAGACCACCCAGATAAATCACTCCGCCTATAATGATAAAGGTAAGTACATCTCTTAGATAAATTTCTTGAAAATAAGGAACTTCTAGATATAAATCTACCATCCCTGCCAATACGCATGCCAAAAGGAGCATCATCCCAATCGCTTCTTTTGTCGTCAAAGGTGTTTTACGATTATCTCTAATAATCGCCACACTTTTGCCAAATAGCACAGTGAGCGCACCACCCACACAGGCTTCTAATAATGCGAGCCCTACATGATAAAGACTCATTCCTTGAATCATATAAGCCGCCATATTAATCACTAACAAGACACTTCCCACACACAACCCCTGAATAAACAGTGTTGGTTGTTTTTCCCTCACCGTATAATATCCACGAATAACAATCAATAACCCCATCATCAAGATATACTTAAGAATGCCTATATTAAAGCTGCCTAAAGAAATAAGTCCTAGAATTGCAAAGAAACCACCCAGTGTCTTTAATTCTCTAAAATATAACAAGCTGCCAAGAAAACTCACCCCTATGGTATAAAATACGCCGTCGATTCCAACCCTTGCGCAAATAAAGGCAACAAGACACAACATCGCTTCCGTCCATCTGATTCCCTGGACATTCCATTTATTCTTTTTTTCTTTGGTATCTCTCATTTTTTCCCCTCCTAAGTCTTTTTTTATTATAGAAGAAAAAATGTAATTTTTTTGTAAATCTGTAGGACATGTTCCAAAAAACTTTTAGACAAGATAATTCATATTTTATGATAAAGTTCAATTTACTTTCATGTATATTAATGTTACTATAATTGTGTACTTTTAAATTTAAAGGAGATTATACAATGGAAAACAAATTAATCGCAGTAGTAGACGGAAGAGAAATCCGTGAGTCTGACTTACATGCACTTATTCATAACTTAGGCCAAAATGCTGCACGTTTTGCAGGTGAAAACGGACGCGCCCAATTAGTAGGAGAATTAGTTGCTCAAGAATTATTCTATTCTGATGCAATTGCAAACGGCTTAGACCAAGATCCTGAGTATGTTACAGCTGTAGAAGAAATGCAAAAATCTCTTCTTAAGCAATTCGCACTCAACAAACTTTTAAGAGATGTAACTGTTTCTGATGAAGAAGCTAGTGCATACTTTGAAGCAAACAAAGATCTATTCAAACCACAACCTTCTGCAGATGCAAGCCACATCTTAGTTGCCACTGAAGAAGAAGCAAACAACATTCTTGAAGAAATCAAAGCTGGTTTATCATTCGCTGATGCTGCTGCAAAATATTCTTCTTGTCCATCAAAAGAGCGTGGCGGTAACTTAGGTCAATTCTCTAAAGGTCAAATGGTTCCTGAATTTGAAGCAGCTACTTTCGCTATGGCTCCAGGTGAAATTAGTGCTCCTGTACAAACACAATTTGGTTACCACTTAATCGAGCTTCACTCAATCTCAGGTGGGGACGATGTAGCATTTGATGCTGTAAAAGATCAAGTAAAACAACAGTATACATCTGTTAAACATAACGAAGTTTACAACAACAAACAAAATGAACTTAAAGCGACATATACTGTAGAAATGAAGTAATAAAAAAGCGTAGATCACGAATCTACGCTTTTTTTGTTATCCAAAATATCTCGTATATAAATCTTTAAAAATTTCTAAATGTAATTGCTCATCTAACACAATCCGACGTAGCAACGCTACAACCTGAGGATCTCTAATTTTTACAATATGTGACTGATACTGTTTAATTGCTAACTCTTCTCCTTTAATATTCTCAAGCAGAATATCTCTAGGACTCTTGGTGTAGTTCACATATTGTGGACTCCAATACTGCGGAGTTCCTTTTCTGATGCTCCAATATCTAGAATCTCCACCTAATAAAATGACAAGTTCTCCCATTAGATCTAAATGTAATCTTTCCACACTGCTAATCGCATCTAATGCTTCGCTTATTTCTTTATAAGTAGGATTGTCTAACACAAGCTTCTGGTAATCATACTGACTTAGTGATGTCATCTCTGAGATCACGCCTGCATAATCTTCAGAAACTAATCCCAAATACTCTTTATGTGTCCCACTAACCTCTACATTAGGATAAGGTAAATCTACACGATAGATGAGATCAAATGGCACCCCACCTCTTGTATTATTCTGGATAGCCTGCATATCAATAAAGGAATCATTTCCTTTGGCATATAAGCTGTGCATATATTCAGTCTGTACTATTTTCATACGTTAACCTCCTACAACTATTGCTACCATATTATATGCCATTATTTGGTAATTTGTTAACTTTATTTAGTATCCTGTCACTTTTTCATTTTTGATAATTTTACAAATAGAGCTTGTTCCAAGTCTACTTGCCCCTGCTGCAATGAAGTTTTCAGCATCTTCAATTGTTTTTACGCCACCTGCCGCTTTAATAGCAACATTTGATCCAATATGCGCAGCCATTAATTTGATGTCTTCAAGTGTTGCACCACCTGTCCCCATGCCTGTAGATGTCTTAATGAAATCCGCGCCTGCATCTGTAACAGCTTTACACATTGCAATTTTTTCTTCTTCCGTGAGATAGCATGTTTCGATAATCACTTTAAGCACATGGTCTCCTACAGCTTCTTTGATTGCACGAATTTCTGCTTCTACCTCATCATACTGATGATTTTTGACCCATCCTACATTGACTACCATATCTACTTCCGCCGCACCCATAGCAATTGCATCTTCTGCTTCAAATACTTTTGTTGCTGTTGTTTGGTACCCTAAAGGAAAGCCAATCACTGTACATACTGCAATTGATCCAGCCAAATATTCTGCTGCTTGTTTTACATAGCATGGTGGAATACACACTGATGCCACATTCATTTCTTTTGCTTCATCACAGATTACTTTTATCTCATCCCAAGTTGCTGTGACACGTAATAATGTATGGTCTACTGTTTTTAAAATATGTTTCATACAATCATCCTTTCAAGGTCAAATATTTCTTCTATTATTATACCTATTTCTCCCAAAAATAGATAGATTTACTTTAATACTTAATATTCAAATAAGTTTAGTGTATAATAAAGTTATCTTTTTTTGGAATAGGGGCGTTTACATATGAGAATTAGAAAAAAACACTTTTGGCGTATCATAAGCATATGTATGATTTTGGGGATTACTGTACTTTTCTTTACATTCCACTTATCTACAGCTTCTTCCACAACCACTGTATCCATACCTTCAACTTCAGATCCCCAAACCACACGAATAGACACATCACCTACAACACTGCCTTCGGACAAGCTCGACCTTACACTCCATAGCCAAACTACAACTTTACTCCAATCACCAGCCTACGATACCGTCATCGATAAGAGTGCGGACTTCTCATCTGTAACAATCTATTTAGATGGTATTCATTTAGACATCACAGATAAACCCTTTAAATATAAAGGCAGACTTTACCTCCCACTCCGACAGGTGGGGGAAGCCTTAGACATCAAAATCGATTTCAATAATGAAAAAAAAGTTGCACTAGCCCAGAGCAAGTACTACCGTCTGGAAATGCCTCTCAAGTATACAAAAGCTGTCAAAATCCCGCTATCTACTCCTCATTCCGCCTCTATCTTATCCATTGATTACTTCAACCCTGAAGTTTCTGTTGTCTTCTACCAAGAAAAAACCTACCTCCCTGTACGCTTCACAGCAGAGGCATTAGGGTTTGCCGTCAAATATGAAGAAAAAGAAAATGCTGTCTATTTCACTTCTCCCAAAGAATAAAATCTTTATCACTCAAAATTAGACATACAAAAAGACCCTATCACATCAGTGATAGGGTCTTTTTCGGCAAATAAAAATGGTCGCTGCAGGGCTCGAACCTGCGACCCCCTGCTTGTAAGGCAGGTGCTCTCCCAGCTGAGCTAAGCGACCATAAATAGCGGAAGAGGGAGTCGAACCCCCGACACCATGGGTATGAACCATGTGCTCTAGCCAACTGAGCTATTCCGCCTCAACACTTCTGTAGTATATCCTACTACTTGTCATAATGCAAGTCATTTTATTATTGTTCTACTATTAAATATTTTTAAACTATTTAGGCCTTTTGTTTTCTTTTTAGAATCAATATATAAAAAGGCGATTGGTTATTCAATCGCCTTTTCTCTAATTTGTGAATGTCTGATTCTCCATCTTCTCTTCTTCTTCAATATGTACAAAAGTTTTGCGATAGAAAATAATAAAGCAAATCATTGTACTAACAGCTGCTAAGACGTCCGCTACTGGTTCAGCAAAGAATACCGCTGCTAATTGATCTCCCATAATCTGTGGCAAGATAAATACTAGAGGAATAAGTAGAATAACTTTTCTTAGTAAAGCAAGTACAAGAGAAATCTTTGCTTGCCCTAATGCTAAGAACGTTTGTTGACATGCCATTTGAATTCCAAAAATAAAGATTCCACCAAAGAAAATTTTAATTGACCAAGATGTCATTTGTACAAGTTTAGGATCATTATTAAAGATATTAACAAATACTGCTGGAATGAGCATCAATGCTGCCCACATAAATACTGTATAGCCACATGATACAGCAACAAGGATCTTGAAAGTTTTCTTCACACGATCATATGCCTTTGCACCATAGTTATAACTAATAATCGGTTGCGCACCTTGAGAAAGCCCCATAAGTGGCAGCATGATAATTTGCATAATACTACTCATAATTGTCATCGCACCAATAGCGAGATCACCTATACCTGTACCTACGGCATTTCCATATAAAGCAAGTTGTTTGTTAAGAGAAATAATCACTAAACTCTCTGTACTCTGCATAATAAATGGAGAAATTCCGAGAGCCATGATACTTAATACAACCTTTGCATTTGGTACAATGTACTTTCTTTGAATTCTTAAGATCGATTTCTTTCCAAAGAATTCTGTGATTAAACTATTTTTATGAGTCTTCTCTTTACCAAACAAGAAGAATAATACCCATACTGCAGATACCGCTTGAGCAATAACAGTAGCAAGTGCCGCACCTTTGACACCCATATTAAATCCAAAGATTAAAATCGGGTCGAGTACAATATTAATCACTGCCCCTACCATAACCGTAAGCATTCCTATTTTTGCAAATCCTTGGGTGTTGATAAATGCATTGAGTCCCAGTGCAATCTGAACAAAGACTGTTCCTAAAATGTAGATCCCTAGATAATCCAGTGCATATCCAATCGTCTCATTACTTGCCCCAAATGCCCATAAAATAGGCTCCTTAAAAACTGAGAGCACTATCGTAAGAATAAATCCAATAATAATGAGCATCGAAAAACTATTTGTCATAAGCTTTTGTGCACCATCTATATCTTTTTCACCCATTTTTATCGCAGTAAGTGGTGCACCCCCCATCCCAACAAGTGCACTAAATGCACCAATCAGAATAATAATGGGAAATGCTACCCCAACACCTGCAATTGCCAAATCACCACCTGCAATACGTCCAATGAAAATTCTATCCACAATGTTATACAGTACATTCACTAACTGTGCAATAATTGCAGGTAATGCTAATGTGAATAACAATTTCCCTACACTTCCTTTACCCAAATCCATTGTCTTATTTTCCATATTTCTTCCTCCTTATCCATATGATTGATTTATTGTAATAAGTTATAGACTACAAAATATTATAATACAGGATTATGTGAAGAATATAAACAAAAAAGTTCTGAGTTTTCTTTTTAATGAAAACTCAGAACTTTTTACATTGCGGAGTCAGGACTTGAACCTGAGACCTTCGGGTTATGAGCCCGACGAGCTGCCAACTGCTCCACTCCGCGTTATTAAACTCATTATACCTTAATTATTCTGATAAGTCAAATTATTTTTGCTTGAAAACGATATCATCTTTTTTGACCATACCAAGCTTTTCTCTGGCAACCTTTTCTATATATTCAGGTGTAGCCATAGCTTTTTTCTCTTCTTCTAGAACTTCTAATTCTGCTTTGCGATCTATAAGTTCTTTTTCGGCTGCTACAATCTGATAATCAAGCTTATTAATAATATTACCTATTTCTATGGACTTTATACCTATCCATATGATTATAGAACCAATAAGTGTGTAGAAAATTTGAATGATTATTCTTTTTCTTTTTTTCATATGTACCCCACCTATCATTTACACTCTAAGTATATCTTATCCAAAACTTAAACCTTTGTAAATATTTTATTATTCTATTCTTTAGGCGGCAGTCCTTTAAATTTCTTTTCAGTCTTACGATCTGCTTGAATATAATATCGCTTACGTTTCACAATACGCCGTCTGCGTCTATGTTGCTCTAGCTGTCCACAATAGACACGGTAACAATATGTAATAGGTATGGCTATAAGTCTCAAAACTGCTTTAATTGGAATACTGATCATTTTAACAAGCCAAGTCACACACCTCTTCAAAGTATCAATTATCCATACAGCAATTTTCATAAACACAATACTAAAAGTCGCAAAATAAAAAATCGCCCCCAGTATCATTCCTAAAAATACAAAGATCCTAAGCTGTCCATAATTATGTAAGTACAAAATTCCAAAAGCAATAAAGGCACATAAAATCCAATACAGCCCGTCTTCTATTTGGACTAAAAAATTAGGATGTCTTATGGCTTTCCTAAAAATTCGGGTTAAGTCATAAATCATACCTAATAGTATTCCCATCGCAATGGCATACAAAAATAGTTCTAATTGTGTATTAACTATAATGTTCATGGCTCACGCTCCTTATTTAAAGAGCTTAGAGAAAACAGATCCCTTTTTCTTACTAACTTGATCTTGATACGTAAGGGCTGACACCCTACCTTGAACAATAAGTTCTCCACTATCGAGATTCATACGAATAATTTGGAGCTCCATTCCCTCTATATCCATATAGCCATCAACTGTTTCAAGTTCGATTACTTCTTCATTAAAAGCAAATACTTCTGTGACACCTGTTAGGGTTAACCGTTCTCTATCCATCATTGTAACCAAATGTTTCTTAGATGTTTTTTCATCCATCTTATTTTCCTCCCTCAATTAAGTTCTTACTACTTATTTATATTGAGTGAGTGTCAAATTTATTACAACATACGGTACAAGTTCTCTACATCTTCTTTTTTAACATGTTCTCTAAGATCAAGCACCTCATACTTCATATTCTTAGTACCAAATTGAATTTCGATGATATCTCCTACTTTAATTTGTGAGCCTGATTTTGCCACTTTATCATTGATTAGTACACGCCCTTGATCACACGCTTCTTGTGCAATTGTACGTCGTTTAATAATACGTGTCAGCTTTAGGTATTTATCGATTCTCATAATTTTATTCTTCCTTTCTTTATCGCATAAAAATACAGTATCTTTTATTTTTTTTTATAAGATAAAAAAATCTACACATAGTGTAGATTTTTTATCTTATATTAAGCGTTTACGCTGTCTTTTAAAGCTTTACCTGGTTTGAATTTTGGAGCTTTTCCACCTGGAATTTGGATCTCTTCGTTTGTTTTTGGATTTCTACCAACGCGAGGTTTTCTTTCAGTTACTTCGAATGTACCGAAACCAACTAATTGAATTTTGCCACCGTTTTGAAGTTCTTCCATTACTGATTCTTCGAATGCTTTAAGAGCTTTCTCAGCGTCTTTTTTGCTAATTTCAGCTTTCATTGCGATAGCTGCTACTAATTCAGATTTGTTCATAATGCGTTCCTCCTGTTATTCATGTGTAAACATGGATATTATGTATTGAAAATTAGCAGTTCGACTCAACTTTTTTACATTCTTCCCAAAGCGTGTCCATTTCGTAAAGCGTCATGTCGGATAGTTGTTTTCCCTGTACAAACGCTGAATTTTCAATATATCTAAATCTATTTATAAACTTTTCCATCGATTTTGTCAAGGCAAATTCAGGATTTACCTGTAAAAATGATGTCAAATTTACTACACTAAATAACAAATCTCCTAATTCTTCTTCAACATGCATAAAATCCTTGTCATTTGTAGCTTTTCGTACCTCTTCCAACTCTTCTTTAACCTTATCGTAAATCGGATCTACTTGCTCCCATTTGAAGCCTACTTGCCCTGCTTTTTTGATAATTTTTTCCGCTCTAACAAGTGCCGGAAGCGCCTTCGCAATATGATCCATCGTCTCACTCTGAGATGTGTGCTTCTTCTCTTTCTTTTTGAGCACTTCCCACTGGTCTAATACTTCATCAGTATTTGACACCTTTTGCTCTCCAAACACATGAGGATGGCGATAAACTAACTTAGCTGCAATCCCATCCACTACTTCTTCAAGGGTAAAACTATTGTTTTCTTTTGCAATTTGCGCATGCATAAGTACTTGAAGCAATAAATCTCCAAGTTCCTCTTTAATATTTTCCTGATCTTTGTTATTAATGGCTTCTACCAATTCATAAGTCTCTTCTAATACAGAGGACCTCAGACTCTCATGTGTCTGCTCTCTATCCCAAGGGCACCCATCTTCACTTCGCAACTTTGCTATAATCTTGACTAAATCATTATATGTATACATTTCATTTGCCACTCATCTCACCTCTTAGGCCCATTGTACTATATGCCAGTAACCTGACACAAGCTACTGGCACATGTTTATTGCTCCATTTGACGTCCCAAAAATCCTGATGCTGACTGCGCAAGTTTTTCCTCAACTTCTCCCATAACAGTACTCTTATTTGTGGATAAGAAAATGACTGCACCAATAGCATCCCCCTCACATATGATTGGAGAAATAATTTCAGAGTGATAGCTCTCTACACTACCCTCTGATAAAATAGGTACAAATTTAGAGTCTTGCTTGGTTGCATTGATAATGCTACGTCCCTCAATAGCTCTTTCCAAATGACTGCTAATACTCTTATCTAGAAACTCCTTCTTAGAGCCTCCTGATACTGCAATAATCTGATCCTTGTCAGAAATACAAGTAATATGCCCTGTTGCTTGCGCTAAAGCTTCAGCATATTCTTTGGCAAAGGCACTTAATTCTCCAACTGGAGAATACTTCTTGAGAATAACCTGTCCATCATGATCAGTAAAAATTTCTAAAGGGTCCCCTTCTCTGATTCTGAGTGTTCTACGAATTTCCTTTGGAATTACGACACGACCTAAATCATCAATTCGCCTAACGATGCCTGTTGCTTTCAAGTAAACAACCTCCTTAATGTCTGATGTATCATAAGCTAAACATTTTAACATGAACGATTTAGATATATTATGCTACTTTTTTTGCTATAATATTCATATTCTGCCGGAGATTCCTAGAAGTTCAAAAAAGCACCTCTATCTTTTTAAAGATAAAGGTGCTTTTTTATTATTTTTTATTTTGTTGTACTTGATCCTCAGAAACTGTTTTTATGATTTTAACCTCATTGTAATAGTCTGTTTTTTCAACCTTAGCATTTTTGATAAGTTCTTCAAACTCACTATTAGCAAATTTAGCCTTTTCATAATCAATATAGTCTTGTCTCATCTTATCTTTATCTAGCTTATGACTCATCACTTTAATAATATGATAGCCTCTAGCACTTTCAACAACCTCCGGAATCACTTCTCCCACTTCACCATCAAATGCCGCTTTTTCAAACTCCGGTGTCACTTGATCACGCCTTAAAGTCTCTACACCATCATTATTTTTGACATTTGGATCTTCTGAATACGCTGTTGCAAGAGCCTTCATATCGGCCCCTGCCTGTGCTTTCTCCAAAATATCTTTGGCTAGCTTTTCTTTTTCTACAATTTCTGCACTTGGCAGTGGTCTCATATTTTCATCCACTGTACTTAGCAAAACATGTTCTACAGTTACTTCTTCATAGATTCTTTTATTCTGTTCAATATGCGTGATAATCTCTTCTTCACTTGGCATATATTTTTCACTGAGCTTTTGTTGCACTGAAGTTGAAAGATCTGTTGCTAATAAGAATGTTTCAATGTCTTTTTTACCGAATCCTTGATTCGAAATCACTTCTGGATTCGTTTTCACAAAATGTTCTGCATTATCTTTTGCTGCTTTCTTTTGTTCAGGCGTTAGCTTAATCCCTAATTCTTTTGCCTTTTGCGCAGTTACAACAGACAAGACAGTAGATTCTAAAGCACGTTCTTTTGCAATATCTTCTGTTTTTTTACCTTCTAGCTCCATATCCCATACTGTTGGTCCTGATAGTTGTTCATAAAACTGCTGTGTTGTCCATAAATACGTTCTATATAAAGAGTCAGGAATTTTTTCCCCATCTATAACAGCTACAGTTTTACCTTGAGAAGACCCGCAAGCAGTGAGTGAGCTGATCATCATGACTCCAGCCACTAGGGCTAGCATCAATTTTTTAATCCTTTTCACTACGATCTCTCCTTAAATGTGGCATTAGTCTATTTTCATCGGTAATAATATTAATCGGATTCCTTATTGCCCTTATTATAATCTAAAATCAGCTATTCTTCAATTTTTTAAGGTCTTGTAATATATTCTTAATATAACTAATGAGTTCCTTTTTTGCCACTTCACTTACATCAACGCGTAGCTGAATATTTTTTCCTGAAACAAACTTCATTTTTCTACCATATTTTTCAATAACGGCTGGTAACGCCTCTGGATTAAGCTCTGCATCAGGTCTAAATGTGAGTATCAATTGCTTGTTTGCCTCTGCTACTGATATCATATCAAGATGATTTGCCTCTGCTACTGATATCATATCAAGATGATTTGCCTCTGCTTTAATAAGTGCAACATCCAATAGGTTTTGTACACTTATAGGCATCTCTCCATACCGATCCTCTACCTCTTCTTGTACATCGTAGTAATCCTTCTCATCTACAATTGAAGCAATACGCTTGTAGATATCAAGTTTTTGAACCTCATCCACAATATACTGTCCTGGAATATAAGCATTAATCTTCATTTCAATACTCGTTTCAAAACTTTCTTTAACCTCTTCCCCTTTTT
The DNA here is from genome assembly GCA_051650265.1 of Cellulosilyticaceae bacterium. Taxonomy (GTDB): domain Bacteria; phylum Bacillota; class Clostridia; order Lachnospirales; family Cellulosilyticaceae; genus JBOFEH01. The sequence continues at coordinate 38,422 of JBOFIR010000175.1, read as the reverse complement.
CAAGACTTACAGCTTGTTGGAGCATCTTGCAATAGAGATCGTACCCTATAGCTTCCATATGTCCATGCTGCTGTGCCCCCAGTAGATTACCTGCCCCTCTAATCTCAAGGTCACGCATAGCAATCTTAAATCCTGCTCCAAGTTGTGTGAACTGCTTGATCGCTTGAAGTCTCTTTTCTGCAATTTCTTTAAGGACTTTATTTTTTTGATACATCAGATAAGCATATGCAATCTTGTTTGAACGCCCTACACGCCCTCTAAGCTGATACAACTGGCTAAGACCCATACGGTCTGCATCATTGATAATCATTGTATTCGCATTTGCTATATCTAGGCCTGTCTCAACAATCGTTGTACACACTAGTACATTGATTTCTTTTTCAATAAAAGAAAGCATAATCTTCTCAAGTTCTCTCTCGCTCATTTGTCCATGAGCAAAACCAACGCGTGCTTCAGGCACCATTTTCTGTATCTTAAGTGCTACCTCCTCTATATTTTTGACTTGATTATGAAGGAAGTAGACTTGCCCATCACGTGTCAGTTCTCTATGAATAGCATCTTTGATGAAATCCTCGCTGTATTCAATGACATACGTCTGAACAGGGCGTCTTTCAAGTGGTGCTTCTTCTAGTACGCTCATATCTCTTACACCAATAAGGCTCATATGCAGTGTACGAGGTATTGGTGTTGCTGTTAAAGTCAGTACATCTACCTCTGTTCGCATTTCTTTAAGCTTTTCTTTATGTGTTACTCCAAAGCGTTGTTCCTCATCAATAATTACAAGCCCTAGATCCTTAAACCGTACATCTTTTGAAAGAAGTCTATGTGTTCCTATTACGATGTCAACAGTCCCTTTTTCTATCCCCTCTAATGTCTCCTTCACTTGTTTTGGTGTTCTAAAACGGGATAATACACCCACAGAGATCGGGTAGTCTGTCATACGTTCCTTAAAGCGCTCATAGTGCTGTTGGGCAAGAATAGTCGTTGGTACAAGATATGCAACCTGTTTGCTATTTTGCACCGATTTAAAGGCTGCACGAATTGCAACTTCTGTTTTTCCATACCCTACATCTCCGCATACCAGACGGTCCATGATTTTTTCACTTTCCATGTCCTTTTTCACTTCTTCAATGGCTTCAATCTGATCACCTGTCTCTTCATAAGGAAACATCTGTTCAAATTCCATCTGCCAGATATTATCTTCCTCATAGCTAAAGCCTCGTGTATGCTGCCTCTTGCTATACAGCTTAATCAAATCTTTGGCTATGTCTTTCACCGCACTCTTTACCTTAGCCTTAGATTTTTTCCATTCTTGTGTCCCAAGCTTACTCAGTTTTGGCGGTTTGCCTTCTGCACCTACATACTTTTGTACCATATCCATTTGATTGATATTCACATACAGCATAGAACCATCAGAGTATTCAATTTTGAGATTATCTCTACTGATTCCTTCAATTATGATTTGCTCCACACCTTTAAATACCCCAATTCCGTGATTCTCATGAACCACATAATCCCCTGGCACTAACTCAAGAAAACTCTCTATCTTACTTCCTTGATACTTTTTCTTAGCCTTTGGCTTCTTTTTTTCCTTACCAAAGAGATCCTTGTCCGAAATAATACAAAATCCTATATCTTCATAAAGGAATCCTTTACCCAAAGATCCTTTGCTAACAATGATTTGCCCTTCATTTGGTATCACTTCTAGATTTTCACTATAGAAGCTTTGAATCCCTCTCTCTTCAAGTTCCTCTATAATGCGCTGTCCCTTAGACTTAATCCCTGAAAGAAGAATAATCCTCTTCTTCTCTTTCTTAAACTTATTAAGATCCTTCTCAAGTAGATCTAAGCTTTTGTAGAAGGTATTATTCTCATAAACTCTAAGTTCAAGCCTTGCTAGTGGTTCTCTCTCTCCCAAATCCGACTCAAACGCCTGGAGATAAACATTGGTAAGGTGATCTGCACTTTCCATAACCGTCTCATAGCCAAAAATGAAGTCAATCTGTCTTGGCAAAATATGACCATACTCCAGACGATCTTTCATACTCTCTTCATACTCCCAATAGATCCTTTCACAACGATCTTTGGTCTTGGTTGGTTCATCAATATACAAACAATAGTCTTTACCTAAATAGTCTAGTAACGTCACTGTCTTGAGGTTGGTATAAGGCAAATAGGTTTCAAGACCTACTCCTGATGTACCTTCTTCAATCTGCGCTAAATCTTCTTTGACCTGCTCTTCGATATTTCTCGCACTCTCTTTTTTACCTTCTGCTCTAAGTTTAGTGACTACACTCTTGAGCTCATCTTTGATTACAGACATCGCTCTTTGCATAAGCGTAATTGGGAAGATAATTTCTTGGTTAGGATTAATCGTCAAACTATAAGTTTTTTCGATCGAGCGCTGTGATCCAATATTGAACATACGAATAGAATCGATTTCATCATCAAAGAGTTCGATACGATGTGGCATCATTGCTGTTGGTGTGAAAATATCAATAATCCCACCTCTTATTGCAAATTGTCCTACACCTTCTACTTTAGCTACACGCTCATAGCCTACATCTATCAAATACTTAATCAATTCATCAATCTGAATTTGCTGTCCTTCTTCTAAGTACTTCGTATAAGCGATCCATGTTTCTTTTGGTGATAACGGATTAAGTAATGACTCTATAGTCACAACCACAGCTTTCGCCTCGCCTTTTACAAGCTTCTCTATAATCTTCATGCGCTCCGCTGTAATATCCATACTGTGTACATCTGCATTATAAAAGAGAATATCTCTTGCGGGATAAAGATAAACTTCACTTTCCCCATAGAGATACTGCAAATCTTCATAAATCTTTTTGGCACTTACTTCGTCATGAGCAACCACTAGTGGCTTTTTATTGGCATAGTAAGAGAAGCCGTAAATGAGGTGACCCTTACTTGCTTCCACCGCACCTACGACTTTTCCATTTGCATTTTTACGCATTGCCTCTACAAACGCTTCAAATCCCTCAATCGCCTTTAGTGGTTCTAATATACCTTTGGGCTCCTGTTTCATTTCATCACCGTCTTATCTTAGAGTTATAGCTATTCATAGCTGTATTTAAATCCCTTTTAACAATTGTTTCGACTGCCTTATCAATATCCTTTAGTCGTGGTCCTAATACTTTTAATTCTTCATCTGAAAATCTTCCTAATACATGGTCTGCAAGATCCCAACCCTGTGGTTTTTCACCAACACCCACCTTGATGCGTGGGAATTTTTCAGTTCCAAGATGTGCAATGAGACTCTTGATCCCATTGTGCCCACCTGCACTCCCTGTCCCTCTGATACGAATTTGTCCAACTTCAAGAGAAACATCATCATATATTATAATTATATCTTCTAGGTCAATTTTATACCAACTTGCGCAAGCACTTACTGCTTCACCGCTTAAATTCATATAAGTTTGTGGTTTCATCAGCACAACGCGCTCTGTACCAATCTTACCTTCTCCAATAAGTGCTTTGAACTTACTTTTATTAACACTAATATTTCTAAGATCCGCTATTGCATCAATGACTTCAAAACCAATATTATGTCTTGTTAAAGCATATTGCATACCCGGATTTCCTAATCCTACAATTAATTTCATAATTTCCTCCTAAGTGCTTTTTTCTATTAAAAAAGGCTGGCTTTACGAAAAAGCCAACCTTCTACCTCAAAATTAGTCAAATAACTTAGACACTGATAAGTCTTCGTGAATACGACGAATTGCATCTCCAAAAATGTGTGCTACTGAGATTTCTTTTACTTTAGCAATTTTTTTGTTTTCTGGAATAGCAATTGTATTAAGCACTACTAATTCTTCAATAGCAGATGCTTCTATTCTTTCCATTGCTGGACCTGATAATACACCGTGTGTACAGCAAGCATAAACTGCTGTTGCACCTCTTTCTTTAAGGGCATTTGCAGCGTTACAGATTGTACCAGCTGTATCAATCATGTCATCAATTAAGATAACACGTTTACCATTTACATCACCGATGATGTTCATGATCTCAGATACGTTTGCTTTTGGTCTTCTCTTATCGATAATTGCAAGAGGTATATCTAATTTCGTTGCAAATGATCTTACACGTCCTACACTTCCTAAGTCTGGTGATACTGCTACAACGTCTTCAGTGTTCTCACCGAATTTTTCCATGTAGTATTTTGTAAGTAATGGCATACCTACTAAATGATCTAATGGGATATTAAAGAATCCTTGAATTTGAGCACAGTGTAAATCCATAGTTAGTACACGATCTGCTCCAGCTGTTTGAAGAAGATCCGCTACTAATTTTGAGCTGATTGGATCTCTAGCTCTTGTTTTTCTGTCTTGTCTTGCATAACCATAGTAAGGGATTACTGCTGTAATACGTCCTGCAGAAGCTCTCTTCATCGCGTCGATCATAATAAGTAATTCCATAAGGTGCTCGTTGGCTGGTGTTGATGTTGGTTGGATGATGTATACGTCTGTACCACGTACCTTTTCATCTATTTTAACAGAAACTTCACCATCGCTAAATCTAAGTACTTCTGATTTACCTAATGGTACCCCTAAAACCTTTGCGATCTCAGTGGCTAATTCTGGATGTGCACTAGCAGTGAATACTTTAATATCAGTGTAATTTCTAATCATTTGAGTAAGTCCTCCTTAAAATAATTGCGTCCGTAAAATCCGTCAACATTATATCACATTATCAGTAAAATGCCAATTCAATAAGGTATTTTGTATACTTTTAGCTAATTATGTCTGTTTTTCATTACTGTCTATTGTGTCTTTTAGATACCCAGTCTTCCTTATTTTCCTGTCTTGCCCTCGCAATACCAAGTGCCTCTTTTGGTACGTTCTGTGTAATAGTAGATCCAGCTGCTGTATAGGCACCCTCTTCCACAACAACAGGGGATACAAGGTTGGTATTACAACCAATGAAGGCATTATCTTTCACTGTCGTGCGATGCTTGTGTTTACCATCATAGTTAACAACAACTGTCCCACACCCAAAGTTTACCCCACTGCCTATATCAGCATCCCCGATATAAGTGAGATGGGATACTTTTGTATCATTGCCAATCGTAGCATTTTTAATCTCTACGAAATCTCCTATTTTCACATGAGCGCCTATATGACTATTGGGTCTAATATAAGCGAATGGTCCTATATGTGTATAAGACTCTACTTGACTTTGAGTGAGTACACTTGATTCAATCTCTACATGGTCTGCGATTATGCATGACTTAATTTTTGTGTGATAACCAATCACACAATCGCTCCCTATTTTTGTCTGGCCCTGTAACATACACCCCGGCTCAATAATTGTATCTTGCCCAATTTCCACTTCTGGCTCAATATACGTATTGTTAGGATCAATAAGTGTGACACCATTTGCCATATGTTTTTGATTCACCCTATTTTTCATGATGTTACTTGTTAGCGCAAGTTGTTCTCTTGAATTAACCCCTAAGATATCATCTGCATTGGTAATGGCAATGGCATCTACATTATAACCAGCATGCAGTAATATTTCGATTGTATCTGTAAGATAGTATTCTTTTTGATTGTTGTTATTTGTAATCTTTGAAAGAGCAAACTTTAAAAGACCCGCTTCAAATACATACATTCCACCATTAATTTCACAGATTCTTTTTTCTTCGTCTGTCGCATCCTTTTGCTCCACAATTTTTACAAATTGTTTACTCTCATCACGCACAATACGACCATAACCTGTCGGTTCATCTACCAATGCCGAAAGGACTGTTGCAGCATTTTTCTTTCTTCTATGAAATGCTAACATCTTCTCTAATGTCTCACCTGTAATAAGTGGTGTATCTCCATACAAAATCAATACCTCACCATCATCTCCAATAAAATCCATAGCCTGCATGACTGCATGACCTGTTCCGAGCTGTTCTGATTGGAGTGCATAGATCACTTGATCTCCTATGCTTTGTTTGACTTCTTCTGCTTTGTGCCCTACAATAAGGCACACTTCCGTTGCCCCCGCATATCTAGCGGCTTGAATTGGATAGTATACTAATGGTTTATTGAAAATTTCATGAAGTACTTTAGAAGTCTTGGATTTCATCCGTGTTCCTTGCCCTGCTGCCAAAATAATTGCTCTCGTACTCATATATGTTACTTCCTTTCAACTATTATGGGATTTATTTTCTCACTTCCTATTATTTTATGCAAGTACTCCTGTCTCAATACAAAAAGCCACTCAATATACTTGAGTGGCTTTAATATGTATGATTTTAGTAATCTTCACCAATTGCTACTTCTTCAGCACTCATATCATCTTCTGAAAGAAGTACCATTTCGTACTTTTCAAGTACTGTTTTTTGGATACGATCTCTTGTTTCAGAGTTGATTGGATGTGCAATGTCTCTAAATTCTCCATCTAATGTTTTACGGCTTGGCATTGCGATGAAGCTCCCTTTGTCCCCTTCAATCACTTTGATATCATGTACAACAAACTCGTTATCAAATGTAACTGAAACCACAGCTTTCATCTTTCCATCTTTGTTAATCTTTCTCACTCTGATATCTGTAATTTCCATTAGCAAAACCCTCCTGTTTCGTTAGACTTAAAGCCTAAGCTACCCCTTAAGCCAGTTTTATTATAATTTAGATTATATATTATTTTTTTCCAATAATCAATATTTTTTTCTAAGTTCATAATATAAATTTGTATTTTTTTCAGCTAATTTATACAAATAAGAATTTTAATTATGTTTTTAGACAATACTGCGTTTTTGTACCACTAAAATGTTCTGTGGTGTACCTATAATACGCTGTCCTTCTGACACATAAACCTGTTTATCAAGTATTGCATTCTCAATGACTGCACCGCGTCCAATCGTACAGCCTTCCATAATAATAGAATTTCTGATAATTGCATCCTCACCTACAAAAACTTTTCTAAAGAGTACTGAATGTTCCACCGTACCATTCACAATATCTCCACCACTAATAATACTTGTTGAGACATTTGCATTATCATTGAATTTTGCTGGTGGCTCATCTTTTGCTTTTGTCGCAATATAAGGATAGCTATTGAACAGCATATTTCTAATTTCAGGATTTAAGAGATCCATATTGACTTGATAGAATGAGTTGACATCCTTAAGTGTTTGCCAATACCCCTCAAACTTATAGCCATAGATCTTAAGCTTCCTTCTGTATCTCACGATAATATCGTTAACAATACTATAACGCCCTTCACTTTCTAACTCTTCTAAAAGATGGATGAGTAATTCTCTTCCTATTACATACATACCCAATGATGCTGTTGTAAATTGTGCATCAAGTGGTTTTTCTTCAAAATCTACCATTTTATTATCTGAATCTAGCCCCATAACCCCATAGTCTTGAAGGTCATAGTTATTCATATCCTTACAGATAATTGTAATATCTGACTCTTTTTCCTCGTGATACTTAATTACCTTATTAAAATCAACTTTGTAAATTTGTTCTCCTGAGACAATCACCACATAAGGTTGATTGCTCTTCTTTAAGAATTCTATATTTTGGTAAATAGCATCTGCTGTGCCTTTAAAATCTAAAGTTTCTGTGCTATTCATATGTGGTGTCAATAAGAATAATCCTGTTTTCTTACGACCAAAATCCCACCACTTAGATGAACTTGTATGATCTGAAAGAGATCTTGTATTATGCTGCGCAATAATCGCAACTTTTTTGATCCCTGAATTACTCAAATTACTTAGTGCAAAGTCAATCGCTCTATAAGAACCGCCTACTGGCATTGCAGCTAAATTTCTTTTATTGGTAAGATCCCCTAATGCATTTCTTTTTCCACCCGCTAATATAATTCCAATCGCTTTCATCTTCTACTCCCCCTTAGACAATAAGTGAACGGCCACTCTCTAATTTTCCGTTTTCATAATGCTCTTTCTGTGTCGCTCCACTAATCTCACAGTTTTTACCGATCACAATATTTTTAGGTATTTCTGTCTGCGTCCCCACTACAGTAATCCCACTATAATAAATGTGTTGCTTCGTTTCATGTGGTTTATTTTCACCTTGTCCAATATATGTATTCTCACCAATAGTACTTTGTTCGGATACAATACAACGTTCTACCATTGCATCTTTTTTAATGATACTATCTTGCATAATAATTGAATTTCTAACAATTGCCCCCTCTTCAATGATGACACGTGGGCCTAATACTGAATTAAATACTTTACCAGCAACTTCACAGCCCTCAGATAAAAGTGATTGCTCTACAACTGCTGTATCACTAATATACTGTGGTGGTTGATGATCTAGGTTCGTATAGATTTGCCAAAACTCGTCATATAAATTGAACTCTGGAAGTGTATAAGTGAGCTCCATATTTGCTTGCCAGTAAGCTTCTACTGTTCCAATATCTTTCCAGTAGTCTTTGAATCGGTATGCGTACACATCTTCACTACGATCGATCATTGTAGGAATAATATGCTTACCAAAATCACTATCCTCATGAATAGTATTATCTTCAATTAAGGCTTGTCTTAAAGACTTCCATGTGAAGATATAGATTCCCATAGATGCTAAGTCACTCTTTGGATTTTTTGGTTTTTCCTCAAATTCAACAATACGGTCTGTATCATCTGTATTCATAATCCCAAATTGGTTAGCAATCTCAAGTGGTACTTCCATAACTGCAATCGTTGCTTTAGCACCTTTCTCTTTATGGAATTCTAACATTTCACTATAATCCATCTTATAAACATGATCCCCAGATAAAATCAGTACGTATTCTGGATCATAACTATCTATGTACTTAATATTTTGGTAAATAGCATTCGCTGTACCAGAGTACCATTCCCCTTGTGTACCCTTTACATATGGAGATAATATGGTCACCCCACCATATTTTCTATCTAAATCCCAAGGAATTCCGATCCCAATGTGCTTTGTTAAAAGTAATGGTTCATATTGTGTTAAAACCCCTACTGTATCAATACCTGAATTGATACAGTTACTTAATGGGAAATCTATAATACGGTATTTGCCCCCAAACATTACCGCTGGTTTAGCAATTTCTTTGGTGAGTACGCCTAATCTGCTACCTTGTCCACCCGCCAAGAGCATTGCAATCATCTCTTTTTTATCCATATACACTCCTCCTAATATAAAAAAACCTATTTTTGCCTAAAGATTTAAGCTTATTTTATCATAAATGGTTTTTTTTTACAATAATATTTCATAATATTACAAGTATTAAAATTTATAGGTAAAAATATATTATTTGCAAATTTTTATACAGTATATACTTATTTTTTCTCCATTTTTATGGTGACTTTCCCAACAAAAAGACGAGCCTATTTTTTTAGGCTCGTACATTTTAGCTTATTGTACTTTTTTGAGAACATAATAGGATGGATCAAGACCACGAATACTATAGTCGCCACTTTTCCATTCATAGAACATATAAGTCTGACCCCCTATCTCTTTGATCGTGCATAAACTTGCTGTTTGGTCCACTTTACTTATAATCATATTATCTGTCCATCTTAATCCCGGTGCAGCTCCCATACCATCTCCTGCATTCACTTCTATCTTCCCTTCATCAAGAATATTCATTGCTCTAAGTAAAAGATCACTCATGTCGTATTTGCCATTAGGATCAAAGTATTTGCCATCAGGATCAAATTGCTCTATTTCATCTACAAATCCAATCGTTTCCCAATGACCTTTCATGACTTCATGATCTATAAACACTTTATCAATATTATCTATAACGCCTTGATTAACAACACACACTGCCTCATCGAATGCGATACGTTCCAAAACATAATACCCTGGCATTGCATCCAATCCCCTCGTATAATCTCTATTCTTCCATTCATAAAACATATAGTCTTTTCCTTCTATATCTTGAATTGTATAGGTACTGTCTGTCATATTTTCTTTATCTAACACATGTCCCTTTGTCCAAGTTCGCGTATGATCTTCTATAGAAAACATCTTACCCTTACTTTCACAAACTAACTCAAGTATACCATCTTCTTTAAAAGTCATTTGTTTTAAATAAGATTCTTTCATCCCAAATACTTCTCCTGGTATAAATTGCTCTGGTTTTTTCACAAGATCAATAACCTTCCAGCTTCCTAAGACCATTTCATCATTTTCATATCTATAGGCTATATTATCCTGTATGCGTGTATAGTTCGCTGAAAGTACCGCCCCAGTCCCTAAACAAATCACAGCTGCAACAACCGCTAGTACTTTTTTAAGTTTGATTCTCTTTCTACTAGGAGATTTTTGCATTTCATACCTGCTCCATATTTCCTCAAATTCTTTCTTTGACTTTTCTTGCTCTAACATCTTGTGCAATACCTTTTTAGTACTATTTTCACTCATAAGATTCGCCCCTTCCTATATATGCGACTTCTTTAATTGACAGTTCTTGTCTGAGCTTTACCAATCCTGCTCCTAAACGTGACTTACAAGTTCCTAAAGGAATCTCTAGCACCTGTGCTACTTCCTCAAGTTTTAATCCCATATAATAATGCAATACAATTACTTCACGCGTCTTCAGACTGAGTTTATTAACCTGCAACCATAATTGTTGTTCTTCTTCTGTTTGAAGTACCTGTGCCTCTACATTATGCCAAGATGCTTTTTCTTTTATATAATCTAGGTCAAAGTAATAGCGTTGGCTTTTAAGTGTATTTCTAACCTTATTTAATACAATCTGGTAGAGCCATGGTTTAAATGCTCTCTCCTGATCATACATGTGATACTTCATATATACCTGAATAAATACTTCTTGAGTAATATCATCTGCTACTACCCTTGACTTAGTTAGAAATAGCGCTACCTTATATACATAATCGCCATGTTCCTCATAAATTTTAGCTGCCTCTTCTTTCGATATATTCACTGCCATAACCCCTTCCCCTACTACTTCTTCCTATTATACAAGTTTAAAAGCTATCTCGTTTGGTATTTTTTCAAAATTTTAACTCTTTTAGTATTAGGCCTTATACTACTGTGTTAACACTTACTATACAATCTAGCGCGCTAAAAAGTTCGGCAGCTAAAGAACAAAAAATAAAAAAACATCCTAGTTAGGATGTTTTTTTATTTTTTCTATTTAATTAAGCTTCAAATGAGCTGTAAATTTTTACTTCACGACTATCTGGCTCGACATCATCTAACCATAAAAGCGTCTTAAAATCTTGTACTAATTTATTTTCTGGCTCTTTGATGGCCATAAGTACACCTACACCAACAAGCTCTGACTCAAACTCCTGCACAAGGTCAATAATCCCTTTTGCTGTCCCCCCAGCTTTCATAAAGTCATCTATAAAGAGTACTTTAGACCCTTTTTTGATGGCTCTTGTTGAAAGACACATGGTTTTGACACGTCTGTTACTTCCTGTGATATAATTCATATAGATTACTGTACCATCTGTAATCTTACTTTGATTACGAACAACTACAAGTGGTTTGTTGAGTGCTCTTGCAGTCATTAATGCGATAGGAATTCCCTTTGTCTCTACTGTAATAACATAATCAATATGTGCGCCACAGAACATACTCGCTAGTGCTTGTCCTATTTTCTTTGAAGTATCTGGAGAATATAAAATATCATTTGTATAAATATAACCGCCAGGTAGTAGACGATCTGGACTCTCTAATTGCTGACAAAGCTCCTGTGTAAACGCTGCCATTTGCTCCTGCGTCATAAGTGGATTATAATAAACCCCGCCTGCTGCACCTGCTACAGTTTCAATATTTCCTAATCCGTAATGTCCAAACATTTGTTTGATGACATCTAAATCTTCACTAATAGTTGATTTTGCACAGTCGAACAAATCACAAAAATGTGTTAGTGTAAAAATCTGATTTGGGTTCTCTGTTAAAATACTACAGATTACACCAATACGTTCATTTTTCTGTACTTTTCTCATCTTTTAAAGCTCCTTTTGCATTTCATATATGAGTTCATTATACTCCATTCTTCGAATATTTAAAAGATTTTTTATCCTAACATTCACATTATACACTCAAAATTTCTTTTATAATAGATTCTTGTATTTTAGTATATAATATAAAAAGAGGCCTATAATCCTCATATTCATATTTATTGTATACATAGTGTATAGTATAATAACACTAAAGTCTATGAGATTTTAAACTAATTTGATTGAAAGGATTAATCACATGTCAAAGATTAATTTAGATAACTGCCCACAAAGAATTCATTTTATTGGCATCGGTGGTATTAGTATGAGTGGCCTAGCTGAAATTATGCATCAAAGAGGCCACATTGTAAGCGGTTCAGATATGAAAGCTTCAAACACAACTTTACATTTAGAAAAAATAGGTCTGAATGTTTATACAAACCATTCAGCTGAGCATATTACTCCAGATCTTGACCTGATCGTCTATACAGCAGCTATCGCAGCTGAGAACCCTGAACTCATCAAAGCGAAAGAACTTGACCTTTCACTTGCTACACGTTCAGAATTCCTTGGTTATCTCATGCATACTTATGAGGTTCCAATCTGTATCGCAGGTACACACGGTAAGACAACAACAACTTCTATGCTCTCAGAAGTACTTATTGGAGGCGACCTTGATCCTACAATTACTGTAGGGGGGATCCTCAAATCAATGGGAGGTAATATCCGTATTGGCGGTCATCACTACTTCCTTACAGAAGCTTGTGAATACTGCAATAGTTTCCTAGGTTTCTTCCCTCAAATTGGTGTCATTCTCAACGTTGAAGAAGATCATCTTGATTACTTTAAAGATATGGCACAAATTCATGCGTCTTTCTTAAAGTTTGCACAGCTTATCCCTAGTGATGGTTTCTTAGCAATCAATGGTGATACAGATAACATCACGCCTTTCTTTGAAGAAACAAGTTGCACAGTAGAAACTTTTGGACTTAACCCAAAATACGATTGGTATGCAAGTAATATTACAATCAACGAAAGAGCATGCCCATCATTTGACGTCTTTTATAAAGAAAATTTAGTAGGACGCCTTGAGATTGGTGTTCCAGGGATGCATAATGTTTATAACGCATTATCAATCTGTGCAACAGCGCACTTCCTAGGACTTGAGTTTGCACTCCTTCAACAAACACTTCCACACTTTACAGGTGCTGATCAACGCTTCGAAATCAAAGGTAGCATCCATGACGTTGTTATTGTTGATGACTATGCACATCATCCAACAGAAATTGCTGCCACTCTTGGCGTTGCGAAAGATTATCCAAAGAATGATCTTTATGTGGTATTCCAACCTCATACCTATACACGCACAAGAGCATTCTTAGATGACTTTGCAAAAGTACTTGCTGATGTACCGCATCTGATTATCACTGATATCTATGCTGCAAGAGAAAAAGATCCAGGTGATATTCACGCTCAGCAAATTGTGGAAAAAATTCAGGCTCTCGGTAAAGATGCGACTTACCTTTCTGACTTTGAAGAGATTGCAGATTATCTATTAGCACACTGTGTACCTGGCGATCTTGTGATCACTATGGGCGCTGGTAACGTCAACCAAATTGCTAATATTTTATTAGGTCAATAAATCTTAGCCCTTCTAGAATAGAAGGGCTCTTTTATGCTATACTTATTGCATTATCAGTACATTTGAAAGGAGGCTACTTGGGTGGCGCAAATTACTTTTTTACCACATCATTTATCTTATCTACAAATTCCAATCTGGTTTGTGACAGATTATATGCCACAGGCACTTGGGGGTTATGTCAAAGTTTATATCTATCTTCTAGGACTTTCCTCTAATCCCTCATCTGATTCAACATCGATCGAGGACATTGCCAAAAAATTAGAGATGCTTCATTCTGAATTTCTTGCAGCACTTGAGTACTGGCAAGAAAAAGGTGTGATTCATTTTTCTATAGAAGATGAGTTATTTGAGATCAGCTTCACTACGGAGAAGCCTGAAGCTCCGCAGTCAAAACCACTTGTTGTCAAAGCACCTGCGCCAACAAGTCGTACCTTCATCCAACAAACACGTCCACTTTATACTGCGGACGAGCTCAATATGTACCGTCGTCACGACTCCATTGCACAGCTCTTCATGATTTGTGAAAAATATCTTGGTCGTATGCTTTCTTCCACCGATCAACAAGTTCTTTATGGCCTCTATGATTGGCTTAATATGCCTCTAGACCTGATTGAATTTTTGGTGGAATACTGCGCATCCAATAATCATACCCACATCCGCTATATCGAGAAAGTCGCCCTCTCTTGGGTTGACTCAGGGATCCAGAGTGTTGACGATGCTAAAGAACAAGTTTCTATCACCAAGAAATATCGTACAATTTTTAAAGCATTGGGCATGAATAGCGAAACGATTACCAAACAGCACCGTACACTTTTCGACAAGTGGCTTGAAACCTATAAACTCGATATGGCGATTATACTTGAAGGCTGCAAGCGTACTGTGACTCATACCAACAAGCCTACACTCAATTATCTCGACCGTATCCTTACTAGTTGGCATGAATCACAAGTTAAAACCCTTGCAGATATTGAGCAACTTGATAAGGCAAGGGATAAGGAACAAAATGTCCAAAATACACAGTTTGCTCAAAAAAATATCCCCAACGCACGCCCATTAGCAAGTAAAAATCCACAGTTCACCACTACTTACTCACATAATTGGGATTTAGATCACTTGGATGAACTGGCACAAGAATATCTCGAACGTAATGTATATGGAGGAGATGACAAATGACAACAAAAGAAATCCAATACAAAATGGTGATGAAAGATTTTGATACAAAGCGTATGAAAGCAACAGCTCTTCATCGTCAGCGCCAACAAGAAATCTATGAAAAAATACCAGATATCCAAAAAATCGATCATTCACTCAGCAAAGTCGGTGTCAGCTTAGTCCGAAGTATGCTTGGCACTTCTCCTACCTCTGTGGATGATTTCGAAAAACGCTCTACTGAACTTCAACAACTTAAGAAGATGAAACTGGTTGAACATGGTTTTCCTGCTGACTATTTGGACCTGCATTATGACTGCTCCATCTGTAAAGACACAGGTTTTGTAGGTACCAAACGTTGTAAATGTTTTAATAAAGCATTGATCAACCTATCCTACAATCAGTCAAATCTCAAACACGTGCTGTCTCTCGAGAACTTTAGTACATTTAGATTTGACTACTATAGCAGCGAACTTTTTGGGAACTCCAAAACTTCACCTCGGCGCAATATGGAGAAACTTTACGATTTTTGTATACGTTATGTAGAGAACTTTAACCATGAAAAACCAAACTTGCTTTTCCACGGCCCTACAGGACTTGGCAAAACTTTTTTGTGTAACTGTATCGCCAAAGAACTTCTTGATCAAGGTTATAGCGTACTGTATCTCAGTGCACAAGATCTATTTAGACTCTTCTCTGAATCACGCTTCCATCGAGAGGACATGCCTGAAGAAGCAAAGAATATTTTAGATGTGCTCTTTACCGCGGATCTTCTCATCATCGATGATTTTGGTACAGAATCCGCCAATACCTTTACAGGTCCTGATCTTTTTAATACACTTAATACCCGTTTTCTCAACCAAAAAGCTACTATTATTTCAACCAATTTACCACTCAAAGATTGGCAAACACTCTATTCGGAGCGTATCATATCTAGGATCCATGGTAACTATATTTTGCTGCCTGTTTTTGGCGAAGATATTAGGCTTGTAAAAAAATATAAGAGAGAATAAGATATTTTGAGACTTCCTTTAATATACTTTGTATATACCCTAAAGGAGGTCTCTTATGTTTTGTACAATTAAGCTTTCAAAATCAGACCCTACCCCTTTATATATACAGCTTGCTCATGAATTAGCTGATCTTATTCGTACGGGGCAACTTCCTAGTCAAACTAAACTCCCTACTATTAGAAAACTTTCTCGTATGCTTCAAATTAATCGTGACACCGTCGTGAGTGCTTACAAAATGCTCGAACAAGAGGGCCTGGTCATCGGTCATATGGGTAGTGGTACCTATGTTGCACCTCTTTTACCCACTGTTTGTGAACCAGTGGTGCAAACACCCATTTCATGCAGTGCACTCTCGCTCGGCAAAGAAATCATGCCTATTGATTTTTGCAAACAACTTTTAGCACAAATGCTAGATCAAGACGGCTGGAATTGTTTTGTAGATCCCTTGTTTCGGAATAAACTTCTCCTAAAACAAGCTATTGTCACCTACCTTAAATCTGTAGGAATCATGACTACTCCTCCACAAGTGAGAGTTATCAAAGACATGAACACCTTGATTCTTGATCTACTCAAGTGCTCTAATAAGTCCTGTATTTGTGTAGAAGAATATCATGATCTTACCTATACCTCATTTATTCAATCTCTTGGTTATAAAATTTATGAAATTCCCCTAACAGCTGAAGGAATGGATTTACAAATTTTAGAAAAATATTTAAAGACCGGTACAATTTCTTACATATGGTGTAGCTCTTATATCCAAAACCCAACAGGCATCACCTACTCACTAGATAATAAAAAAGCATTGCTCGACTTATGTGAGCAGTATGATTGTTACATATTAGAAGATGGATCACTTAGTGATTTTGCTTATCATGAATTCCTTGAACCGCTTCATAGCCTTTCTTATGAACAGCGAGTCATCTATATTCACCATTTTTCAAAACTTTATTTACCCTATCTTCACTATAGTTTTGTTGCACTCCCTGCATCTTGGACCAAGAAGATCCCCGATACACTTGAATGTACTCTCAATGAATGTTTTTTAGAACACTACTTAGAATCTGAGTACTTCTCATCCATTCGTGCAGAACTCATCAATCAATGTCACGAACGCTATCAACTCATTACTCAGCAACTCAAGAGGTGTGAACTTGCTCTATCCTTTGAAGGCCATGAGGACGGTCTCTTCTTTTGGGTAAAGCCGCTTAAGTTTTCTTCAATAGAAGCTGTTCAACTCTTTGTTGACTATCAAATCATCTTAGCCCCTGGTGAAGTCTTTACTCATAGACACAATAGCCCTTATTTTAGAATATCCATTTCAAGTCTTGATTCAGAGGGATTAGAGCACTTATTAGAAGTACTTAAATTGTTTGCCAGCTAAAGAAAAAGTGTGAAAGCCGTAGCTTTCACACTTTTATTTTACCTTTTCAAAATACTCTACTATTCCCTTGTAAATCGCCCAAGCCACCTGCTCTTGGTACTCATCTGTTTTTAATAATCGTTCTTCCTCTGGATTCGTTAAGAAACCACACTCTACAATAATCGCAGGCATTGTACTGACCTTTAGCACATAATAACTAGTAGTGCTCTTGATTGACCGTGTATTATTAGGGTCTGCTTCACTTTTGATATTAGCCTGTACACTTTGAGCGAGCAACTTTGACGCCTCTGCATTCTCATAATAGAATACTTGAGCTCCCCTCACTTTGGGCTGTG
Organism: Cellulosilyticaceae bacterium; assembly: GCA_051650265.1. Taxonomy (GTDB): domain Bacteria; phylum Bacillota; class Clostridia; order Lachnospirales; family Cellulosilyticaceae; genus JBOFEH01. The sequence continues at coordinate 20,964 of JBOFIR010000175.1, read as the reverse complement.
TAAAAGCATTCTGATGAATACTCACCATAATATCTGCCCCACTCTGATTGATTGTTTCCTTCCGATAACGCATATCATCATTCTTCGTTGATTTGCCACCAACTCCGCCTAATGCTTCATCAGAACTCCTTGTCATAACTACTGTCGCACCAGCCTGTTCAAGATATCCTTTGAGCTTCATAGCGATCTTTAGATTGATATCTTTTTCATGTGTTCCTGTTGCACCTACTTTGCCCGGATCAAACCCACCATGACCTGCATCAATCGCAACCACCTTAGATGCTGCTGATAAGCCAAAAGTCTGAACTGACGTATTGGCAAATTTTAGATACCCACATAAAGCTACCAAACTTACCAATCCTACAATCATTCCCATAATTCGATTATTTGGTCTCAATATTTCACCCTCTTTGACCTCATACTTTTTGTCCTCATTTTATTGTATTAGGTTCGGGTGAAAAAAATAACTACTTTCACTACTTTATGGTTCTTAGGATTTCCCAGGTACCATCACTTTCTAGCCCCAGTTTCCAACCACCATACCCTGCAAGTTCATACTGATTAATCAAATCCATACGCTTTTGCAATGATTGCTCATCTTCTAACCATACACGATAATACTTATTGTTTTTGGTGTATTCTGCGTAATTGAGTCCTGTTGCTTCATCTAAAGTAATTGGCACACCCCATTGTTTAACCGCACTACGTGCTCCTTCAATACCATAAGCTTTAGAAGACACACCTTCCGTACTCTCTTCCCATATGCGTGTAAAGAATGGGATACCTAATACAAGCTTATGTTTAGGTACTTCTTGAAGATTGAGTGCTAATCCTTCCTCTACCCAATCAAGCCCTGATACAGGTCCTGCCACTTTTGAACCACCCCAATGCTGATCATATGCCATTACAATAAAGTAATCTACAACTTCTGCAACTTCTTCTCTTTGATAGTGTCCAGACCATGCTGATGGCATGTAGACATCTACTGTTATAGTGAGGTCCTTTTGTTTCATTTGAGGTGCAAGTTCTCTCATAAACTGTACCCAATCTTCACCAAAATCATCTTGAACATTCTCAATATCAATATTGATCCCATCAAATCCATATACATCAGCTGCCTCAAGAAGCTGGTTGATTACATGTTGTCTACTATTTGTATTAGTAAGAATCTCTCTTGTTAACCCCGTCTCTATGAAGTTGTGACTCATAAGTGGCCATACTTGAAGCCCTCTTGCATGAGCACTTTCAACATAAGCTTTTGATCCCCTATCAATAAGGTTCCCCTCACTATCTGCAAACTCAAACCAAGTAGGAGAGATCACATTGGCACCTTTGATACGTGTGTACTTCTTACTATTCCAGTCACCTGTCGTTCTTACTGTCATCTGATCCCATACAAGCCTTACCTTACCATCCAACAATTTTGTTGCAGGTTGTAATGGCTTTACTTCATAACGACTGGTCACCTCAGTTTTTCCTATAACCTTGATATCCTTCTCTGGGATATACCCCACTACCCCATTTTCACTTCTTACACGCGCATACCCGTTTTCTATACGATAGACAGTCAGTGCTGTACCTTTTTTGACTGCTTCTGTAATCAATGCTTTACGATCTGGATGCGTGCGTAGTTCTGACTTGCCTGTCTTTACCTGTGCAAGTTCCTTGGGTGTATTTGTAGTGGAAGCGAGGTGTAATCTACCATCTTTTCCTGTCTCTATACTAAAATCATAGCGCTCCTCTAAGAAGCTCTCTGGTAGATAGCCTCTACCCTCTACTTCAAGAATAGGATGCTTGATCTGCATTTCCTCTCCATTCACTTTCATCATTGTTCCATTACGATACAACCTAATCACATCTTGAGGTGTTGTAATAGTCATAATACCTTCACCGGCATCATAAAAAATCGTCTTATCAATATATTCACGTGCAACTTCTTGGGATACATAAAGTATACCATCTTGGATGATAACAGGCTTCTCCAGCGCTACGCGTTGATCTTCAATAACCATATTTTCTTGGCCCTCTTTGAACTCATTAAAATATGTAAGAGGATCCACTTTTTCCGAACTTGGCATATACATCATAACAGCAATTGCACCTATTCCTATAAGCAAAACTACTGCAAAAACTGCCAATATTTTTTTTATCATTTACATACCTCCTTTTCCTTAAGTATACCACAATACTATTTGTTCTCATACATTACTGTCGTCTACCCACGAAAAAAGGGGAACGCTCATTTTTTGAGAGTTCCCCTTTTTTATCTATTGTTATTATTCTACAACGATGTTTTGATCTCTATTTGGACCTACACCAACCATTGTTACTTTACATTCACAAAGTTCTTCAATACGTTTGATGTAAGTTTTTACACTTTGTGGAAGTTCTTCATATGTTCTAAGATGAGATAACTCTCCCCAACCTTCTAATTCTTCGTATACTGGCTCACATTTTTCTAAATCTTCTAAGCTAGCAGGGAAGTATTTTACGATTTCGCCATCTTTTTTGTAAGCAACACAGATTTTAACAACATCTAAATCTTTAAGTACATCGATCTTGTTAAGTGCAATTTGTGTTAAACCACTTGTTCTTACTGCGAATTGCCCAATTACAGCATCAAACCAACCACAACGTCTTGGTCTTCCTGTTGTTGTTCCAAACTCATGACCTGCATTTCTGATGTGATCACCTGTCTCATCATGAAGTTCTGTTGGGAATGGTCCTTTTCCTACGCGTGTTACATAACCTTTCATAACCCCAATACAGTCATTGATCAATGTTGGACCAACGCCTGATCCAATACATGCACCTGCTGTAACTGGATGTGAAGATGTAACATATGGATAAGTACCTAAATCAAGATCAAGTAATGTTCCTTGAGCGCCTTCAAAGAGTACTTCTTTTCCTTCTTTAATCGCTTCATATGTGATAACAGTTGTATCTGCTACGAAAGATTTTAATCTTTCTGCATAAGCCATATAATTTTCCATAATTTCATCTACATTAAATGTGATGTCTTGCTCATATACATATTTTAGTAAGGCATTTTTGATCTTGATGTTTGCCTCAAGTTTATTTTTAAATACTTCTGGATGGTAAAGATCACATACGCGAAGACCTGTACGCTCAGCTTTGTCCATGTAACATGGTCCGATCCCCTTCATTGTTGTCCCGATATCTTTGCCTTCTTTTGCAGAGAGCATCTCTTTTGCTTTATCAAGTGCCTTATGGTATGGCATAACAAGATGAGCTCTTTCACTAATTCTAAGATTACTGATATCTACACCTTTAGCAACTAAACCATCTAATTCTTGAAGCATACCTTCTGGATCGATAACAACACCATTACCAACAACACAAAGTTTGTTTGGGTAAAGAATTCCAGATGGAATTAAATGAAATTTGTAAACTTCATCGTTAACAATAACTGTGTGACCAGCATTGTTTCCTCCTTGGTAACGTACTACGACATCTGCTTTTTGAGATAAGATATCGATAATTTTTGCTTTTCCCTCATCGCCCCATTGAGCACCTATAACTACTTTACTTGGCATACTGTTTAATTCCTTTCCTTATGCTACAATTTTCTTTGCTAAGTCTTTTTCCTGTAATAGTATAGCATAATAATCCGAATAATACTCTAGGAATTCCTTTTTTTGTACATTTTTTGTGAGGTGTTTCTGAAAAATTTATCCTCTTTACTTTTATATAGGTGTACTTTATACTATCTTATATATTCGACACGTGTGTATTGATATAAAGTGTGACTATGAGAAAGGATGTGAGTTATATGAAAATCGAAAAAGTTAGTGATACTCAAATTCGCGTCACTTTAAATCACGCTGACCTAAAAACTAGAGATATTAAGATTGGTGAACTAGCATATGGTTCGTCTAAAGCACAAGCTTTATTTAAGGACATGATGCATAAGGCCTACGAAGACTTTGGCTTTGAGACAGAGAATGTGCCACTTATGATCGAAGCAGTTCCCCTTTCTACAGACAGTATTATGATTGTCGTTACTAAGGTAGAAGATCCTTCTCAAATAGATGAAAAGCTCGATACAATTGGCGAAAGACCTACGCATCGTACGTTTAAAGATCCAGTAGCTGATCGCCTAGCTGATTTAGAGCTTTTGAGTAAATCTGAAGAAAAACCATCTTCTCCTAAAGCAAAAGAATCAGATACACTTCTTTATGTTTTCAATAACTTCGATGATATCTGTCACGTAGCACATCATATTAAACCGCTTTATTTTGGAGACTCTTCGCTTTATAAGTATGCTGATAAATATTTCATGCTACTTGGCAAAAATGAGCGTAAGAATACTAAGATTTCTATCTTAGTCAGTCTTCTTGGTGAATTTGGTCAGCGCGGTCAATCAAGTGAACTCAGTGAGCTCTTCTTAAAAGAACACGGAAAACTTATGATAGATGGAGAGGCAATAGATATACTCTCCCAATATCTATAAATTAAAAAGCTAGACACTTTACTTTAAGGTGCCTAGCTTTTTAATTTATAGCAATCTCCTATTATGTCCCTATCTTATTGCTCTAATAAATACTTTTCTGCCTCATAGATACATACTGCCCCATCTGCTACTGCCGTCAAAATCTGTCTTAGTGGTTTAACACGTAGATCTCCAGCTACAAACACCCCGGGTATTGTCGTCACGCAATCTTCACCCGCTACAATATACCCCCCACCATCCATTGGCAAAATTCCTTTCACCATATCTGTTGTTGGTTTGCTTCCTACTGCTACAAATATACCATCTACCTCCAGTATTTCATTCTTTCCGTTGATCGTATCGCGTAAGATAACTTCTGTTACCACTTGCTCCCCTTGAATTGATAGGATCTCTTTGTTCCATAAAATTTCAACAGGAGACTTAAAGAGCTGTTCTTGTAAAACCTTAGATGCCCTAAGTTCTCCCTTACGATGTACAAGATATACTTTCTGCGCCATACGTTCTAGATAAAGTGCATCTTCTACAGCTTTATCTCCACCACCTACAACCACTACTGTCTTTCCTATAAAAAAACCACCATCACAAATCGCACAGTAAGATACCCCTCTCCCACGATAGTTCTCTTCATTGTCCGCTCCAAGTTTCTTAGGTGTTGCTCCCATAGCCAATATAACTGTTTTGGCTTCATAGATTGTATTCTGCGTAATGATCTCTTTTATTTCCGACTCTAATCTTAGCTCTATTACTTCTTCCAAACGCGGTTTGACTCCAAACTTTTTGGCATGCTCATACATATTCATAGAAAGTTGTGGCCCAGTAATTTCTAATACTCCTAAATAATTATCCACCTCTTCTGTAGTGAGCATCTGTCCCCCCTCAAACCCCTTTTCAAGGATAACTGCGTCTAGTCTTGCACGCCCTGCATAAACTCCTGCACTTAATCCTGCTGGGCCTGCACCAACAATGACAATATCTTTTTGCTCTCTATTCATCATATCCCTCCTTTACTCTATTTATCTATATGTCATTTTAACGCCTAATATCTCTTCCTTTCAAGCCCACTTCAAGACAATAAAAAACGAGCCCATAGGGCTCGTCTTTGTATTATTCAGCTACTTTTGCTAAATAAGTGTTCATTTCTGCAACTAATGCATCAGCATCTGTGCCATGAACTGCACATGCATCTTCTAAAGATTCCATTTGTGCTGAAGGACATCCTAAACAGTGCATTCCAGATTTCATAAGAATTGGAATAAGACCTCTGTCTACTTGTAGGATATCGCCAATAACCATATCTTTTGTGATTTGTTTTGCCATGATTGATCTCCTTTGATTTAGATTCATCATAGAATCATTTCAATTTCTATTATAAATCTATGGGTTTATTTTATCAACTGATATTATGTCTCTTACTTTGCTTGTGTAGACACTGACATCAGTTGTGGAATAATTTGCTTTTTACGAGAGTACACACCTGGTAAGAAAATACTGTCGTCTTCTTTGTCCATACCAAATGCTTGTTCAGCTACCCATCTTTCAGTTCCTACAGCAATAATCTCTGAACCTCCTAGAATAAGGTCTGTTACCATGAGTACTGCTACATCAAGATGTTCTTCATCAAGAAGGGCTTTCATTTCAGCAATAATTTCATCTTTCATTTTGAATAAACTTTTAAAGTCACCAGTATTCACTTGTGCAACTGCTGCATTGTATTTACCTAATACAAATTGCTTTTTATCGATGAAAAGTAATTCTCTTGGTGTCATACCTTCTAATGAAGTTCCCGCAGCGATAAGCTCTACACCATATTTATCAATATCAACCTCTGCGATTTGAGCAAGGCGTTTTGCAACTTTCATATCTTGCTCTGTACAAGTTGGTGATTTGAAAAGTAATGTGTCTGAAAGAATCGCACTGAGCATAAGTCCTGCAATCTCTTTTGGAGGCATAATATTGTTTTCTTCATACATCTTACCAACGATTGTCGAAGTACAACCTACTGGTTCCGCACGTAAGAATACAGGAATACCTGTATCAATATTAGCAATTCTATGGTGATCAATAATCTCCATAATCTCTGCTTGTTCAATACCTGGGGCACTTTGTGCTTGTTCATTGTGATCTACTAAGATAACACGTTTCTTTTGAAGATCTAAGATATGACGTTTTGAAATCATACCTTGTACAATTCCTTCTGCATCAACAACAGGGAAATGTCTATGTGATGTGTTAAGCATTACTTCTTTAACTTCATCAATTGTATCTTCTGTACTAAAATAGATTAGATTTTGATCTCCAATAAGGTTTTTAAGTGAGATACTTTGTGGAATCATCTTAATTGCTTTGAAGAAGCTATATGGTGTACAAACAATTGCACAATCTGCATTTGCTGCGATCTCCGGATGCACCGTTTCCATATCTTGATCTGTAATAATCACACAACCTGCACCTGAAGCTAAAGCAATATTGATTAATCTTTTATTATTTCCTGTAATAACAATATCATCTTTTGTTAAAGCTACACCCTCTTCTAAAGAAGCTGTTGTGTAGACATCCCCTTGTACATAAGGTGATGGATATTCACCACAGATTACTCTTCCTTCTAATACAGCCGGAATATTAATGAATGGTGTTTTTTTATTTTTAAGGATACTTGCATCTGTTAATGTGATATAAGCTTTTGCAATATCAGCAATTGATACAACACCTGCTAATTTGTGGTCTGGATAAAGTACTGGAATAACTTGTCTTCCATGTTCTGTCATCACATCCCATGCTTTTTTTACTGAATCCACACCATAAATTGGTGGGATCTTGTAACAATTCATATCCCCTACTTGTGGTTTGATATGTTCGATTAAGGTAGGCGCTTTCACACCAAATGCCTCTAAAGCAAATTGTGTTTCTTTACTTACTTTTCCTAATCTTGCTGCTACAACGCACTCATCACCTATTGCTCTTTTAAGGTGAGCATAAGCAATCGCTGAGCAAATTGAATCTGTATCAGGGTTTTTATGCCCAAACACATAAGTATTTTTACTCATAGTCCACCATCTTCCTATAGTTGTCATTTAATTCACATCAGTATAACTAATTTGAACGATATTTTCAAGTTATACTGTAGTATTTGTATTCTTAAAAGTAATATGCCAATTAGAAAATTGTCTCACTAATTGGCATCATAATCTTCATTATTTATCTGAGAAAGCATAAGAAATGACCATCCCTATACCCATTATTATGAGCGAGATAATCCCCTCTTTATTCATTGTCAATCCTGGATATAAAGTGAAAATAGACCCTACCACTAATCCTAATATTGCCAAATAAGTTCCCTGTCTAAAACGGCTTAATAATACCTTAACAATCTGTGTACCGATTACAAGTCCAATCAATACACCCACTCCTACTGGAATTAAGATTGCAATGTTAAAATCTGAAATTGCTGTAATCGTCGTGGTGTAAACACCTAATGTTAGCATGATAAATGACCCACTAATTCCTGGAATAATCATAGCAAATGCACTAATTGCTGCTGCAAACATAATCCATAATGTCTGCATCATATCAAGATTAGTTAATGCTTTCTGAGCTGTATCAGATTGTGTACCGACCGCCATCACTGCCATAACGACCAAAGTAACTACAAAAGGAATACTTTTTGTAATTGTTAATGGATCACCTTTTGAAGCATTTCTCCAAATCATAGGAATACTTCCTATAATCACCCCAATGAAGAAAAAACTAGTTGGTTTATTAAAGTGTTCATAAAGGTATTCTAATGTATTGCTAAATACTAAAATACCAACTACTGCACCAATACCAATTGTTACTAAGAACGTGAAGTTCCGCTTAAGCTTTTGCTTGTCTAAACTGATTGCTTCTAGCAGGTCATCATAGATGTTCATAATGACTGCCATCGTTCCTGCGCTTACCCCAGGAATGACATTAGCAACACCTAATACCATCCCTATTAAAACTTGTTTCAATGCATTCATTTAATTCTCCTAATCACTTACTTTATTGTATTACTTCCTTATTATACTTATTCTTGTCCTTCAAGGCAATATGACCCTCACATTGTATTTTTAACTTTCTCTAGCAAAATAATGTTTTGTAAGATTAATTCTGAATAAACACCTTCTCTAACTGTGCAACTTGACTTTAATCCTTTTATACCTTAGTGCTTTTTTTTGTGGATTTATAAATAGAAAAAGTCTGCTTTTTTGCAAATTCATATTGACGTGTATACAGTATACATTATATAATATTAGTGTAAAAGTTACTTATTAATAATTATTATTAGCAATGTCATTATTGTTCTAGTATCTACTTTATTATTAATGCAGATACTAAGTTAAATTTAAAAAGGAGATGACTTTTATGTTTGAACAATGGAATGGTTTTAATACAGGTGAATGGACAAAAGAAGTTAACGTACGTGACTTCATCCAAGCTAACTACACACCATATGAAGGTGATGATAGCTTCTTAGCAGGCCCAACAGAAAGAACTACAAAACTTTGGGATAGTGCTATGACTCTTATGAAAGAAGAGCTCGAAAAAGGAATCTTAGACGCAGAAACAAAGGTACCATCTACTATTGCTTCTCATGGTCCAGGATACTTAAACAAAGAAGATGAGCAAATCGTTGGTTTCCAATCTGATGCGCCTCTTAAAAGAAACATCATGCCAAATGGTGGAATCCGTACAGTAGAAAATGCTTTAGAAGCATACGGCTACGAGTTAGATCCACAAACAGCAGAATTCTTCCACAAATACCGCAAAACACACAATGATGGTGTATTCTCAGCTTACACAACAGCTATGAGAAAAGCTCGTAAATCAGGTGTTATCACTGGTCTTCCAGATGCTTACGGTCGTGGACGTATCATCGGTGACTACCGTCGCGTTGCATTATACGGTATCGATCGTCTCATCCAAGACAAAGAAGCTCAAAAATTATCTTTAGAAGTACCAAGTGTAACAGAAGAAATCATCCGTCTTCGTGAAGAAATCACTGAGCAAATTGGTTCTTTAAAAGAACTTAAGAAAATGGCTGCTTCTTACGGATTCGATATTTCTGTACCAGCTCAAACAGCTAGAGAAGCTATCCAATGGACATACTTTGGTTACCTTGCTGCAACTAAAGAGCAAGATGGTGCTGCAATGTCTTTAGGACGTGTATCATCATTCCTTGATATTTACATCGAAAGAGATATCAAAGCAGGCGTTATCACAGAAGCTGATGCACAAGAATACATGGATCATTTCGTAATGAAACTTCGTATGATTCGTTTCCTTCGTACACCAGCTTACAACGAATTATTCTCAGGAGACCCAACATGGGTAACAGAGTCAATCGGTGGTATGGGTACTGATGGTCGTACACTTGTTACAAAAAACAGTTTCCGTGTACTTCACACATTAACTAACTTAGGTCCAGCTCCAGAGCCAAACTTAACAGTTCTTTGGTCAACTAAGTTACCACAAGGTTTCAAAGATTACTGTTCAAAAATGTCAATTGCAACAAGCTCAATCCAATACGAAAACGATGATCTTATGAGACCATACCATGGTGATGACTATGGAATCGCATGTTGTGTATCTGCAATGAAAATCGGTAAACAAATGCAATTCTTCGGCGCACGTGCTAACCTTGCTAAAGCGTTATTATACGCAATCAATGGTGGTAAAGATGAGAAATCTGGAGATCAAATCGCTCCTGAATTCGCTCCTGTTATATCAGAAGTTCTTGACTTCAAAGAAGTATGGGCTAGATTCGACCAAGTTATGGAATGGCTTGCAGAATTATACGTTAATACACTTAATGTAATTCACTACATGCATGATAAATACTGCTACGAAAAAATCGAGATGGCTTTACACGATAGAGATGTATTCCGTACATTCGCTACAGGTATTGCTGGTCTTTCAGTAGTAGCTGACTCTTTATCAGCAATCAAACATGCAACTGTAAAACCAGTTAGAAACGAAGATGGTCTTGTAGTAGATTACATCATCGAAGGTGAATACCCAGCATTCGGTAACAACGATGAGCGCGTTGATGAACTTGCTTGCCAAGTTACAGAAGTATTCATGAACAAAATTAGAAAACACAAAACATACAGAAACTCATTCCCAACTATGTCTATCTTAACGATTACTTCAAATGTAGTATACGGTAAGAAAACAGGTAACACACCTGATGGACGTAAAGCTGGTGAGCCATTCGCACCAGGTGCTAACCCAATGCACGGACGTGACGTAAAAGGTGCTATCGCATCTCTTGCATCTGTAGCTAAATTACCATACAAACATGCTGAAGATGGTATTTCTTACACATTCTCTATCATTCCAGGTGCGCTTGGTAAGACAGAAGAAGAAAGAATTCAAAACTTAAGCGGTATGATGGATGCTTACTTCGAGCAAACTGGTCAACACATCAACATCAACGTATTCGATCGTGAAACATTACTTGATGCGATGGATCACCCAGAGAAATATCCACAGCTTACTATCCGTGTATCTGGATACGCTGTAAACTTCATCCGTCTTACAAGAGAACAACAATTAGACGTTATCAACAGAACATTCCACTCAAGAGTATAGTGAATGTTTCATAAGGTAAGGAAAGCATCCCTTTCCTTACCTAATAAATGATTACTTATCGGGAGGTATATGACATGAAAGGCAAAATACATTCAATAGAAACTTGTGGAACTGTAGACGGACCTGGTATCCGCTACATTCTATTCACACAAGGGTGCCCACTTAGATGCAAATACTGTCATAATCCTGACACTTGGAAAATGGCAGATGGTAAGGAAAGCGATACTGATACCCTCATCAGTGACATCGTCAAGTACAAACCTTATATGAAATTTTCTGGTGGCGGACTAACAGTAAGCGGCGGTGAGCCTCTACTACAACCAGATTTTGTAAAAGACTTATTTATGAAATGTAAGGCCCAAGACATTCATACTTGTCTCGATACATCTGGTTTTGTAAAACTTGAAGTTGCTGATCCTGTACTTGATTATACTGATCTTGTACTATTAGATATCAAGTCATATAACCCCGATGTATTCAAAGATTTAACAGGTGTCCCTCTGGACCCTACACTGGCATTTGCTAACCATCTAAAGGAACGTAATATTCCTGTATGGATCCGTTATGTACTTGTGCCAAACCTTACAGATGATGAAAAAGATATTGAGGAACTGGCGAAGTATCTTTCAACACTCGGCAATGTTGAGCGTTTAGATATTCTTCCATTCCACAAAATGGGTGAGCACAAATGGGAGGTACTCGGTTATGAGTACGAACTCTTTGATACGCCTCAACCAGAAAAAGAAGACGTTTTAAAAACAAAAGAGATATTTGAAAAATATCACTTACCAGTCCATGTATAAAATGTTATTCTAATTGATTCAAACAAAAGTTATTTTAACTATAAAAAAAAGAGTATGTATCCCTCTACATACTCTTTTTTTGTTCCATATCATTAATTATTAACTCATTTTTCCTCTTAGGGCTAAAGAGTTTGTCCCAAAAACCTTCTTTTTTCTTGTCTATATACTCATCCGTCTCGACGATCTGCTTACGTTGCATATCACGCATCATCTCATCCAGCTTACGATAATGCTCTTCATCTCTTTCTTTACTCGTCATTTCGATCTCAAGAAGTTTCTTTGATACAATCTTATCCACCTCTTCATTGATCTCTGCCTGCATCTGATTTTTGAACTCAGACAATACGAGCTCAAAAGTTCGTGTTACAGAAGATGCTACAGCAGTTTCTATCATATTGCCCATCATACCTTGGAATTTTACCATAACCATATCTTCCGGGTTTGTCAGGTCAACTTTCTGCATTTTTCTTGCTTCTAAAGAAATCGGCTTACCTGATGTTGCTCCCATCTGAGCAAGTGATTCTAATGCTTCTGTGTCGTTGTTATTGATCACATTCTTGATTGCTCTTAACTCTAGCCCCTGTTCTCTCAATTCCTTAATGTGTCTCAAACGCTCAATATCATCTTCACGATATACCCGATGCCCCTGTGTATTACGCAAAATATCCAGTTCAAGCTCTTTTTCATAGTATCGTAACACATAGGCTTCAATATCTAGTATTTCCGTAACCTCTTTAATTGAGAAGGTTTTTTCGCTCATCCTGACTCCCCCATCTTTCGTAAAATATACTTGGTTTTATTATACCATATTTTTACATTTTTACAAGTTCTTAACCAACTCAAATTTTCTTAAATATTCATATTTTCTTTTCAACTTGACATTATACTGGTATAGTAATATACTTTGAATATCAAAATATATATTTTGATATTCAAAGTATATTTAATTTATTGATGACGAGGTGATTAATCATGGGTATCTCCCAATTAAAAATTGCTAATCTTAAACCAAAGTTTCCTGTAATCCAAGGTGGAATGGGCGTAGGTGTTTCACTCCATGGACTAGCTAGTGCTGTCGCAAACAGTGGCGGTATTGGTGTCATTTCCGGTGCACAGATTGGGTTTAAAGAACCAGACTTTATAAAGAACACACTAGAAGCTAACCTTCGTAGTTTAGAAAAAGAAATCAAACTTGCAAAAGAAAAAGCACCACAAGGTATTATCGGTCTTAACCTCATGGTTGCTATGAAAAACTATGCAGCCTATGTCAAAAAAGCTGTGGAATGTAAAATTGATCTTATTATCTCAGGTGCCGGACTTCCTCTTGATCTTCCAGAACTAGTAAAAGGAAGTCAGACACGTATTGTACCGATTGTTTCTTCTGCCAAAGCAGCCCGCATTATTTGCAAACGCTGGGAACAAAAAAACCAATATGCACCTGATGCGATTATCGTAGAAGGTCCTCTTGCTGGTGGGCATTTAGGCTTCCACAAATCAGAGCTGGATACGCCACCACTACTCAAAGAACTCATTCAAGAAGTACGTGTCATTGCTGATGAGTATGGCAAACGTCATGAAAAATATATTCCTGTCATTGCTGCAGGAGGTATCTATACAGGTGATGATGTTGCCGATGCAATTGCCTATGGTGCTGATGGTGTACAGATGGCAACACGCTTTGTTACAACACACGAATGTGACGCTGCTATGGCCTTCAAACAGGCTTATATTGATGCAACCATAGATCAGGTGGGTGTTGTTCCAAGTCCTGTAGGAATGCCTGGTAGAGCTGTCCTCAATAGCTTTATTACAACTCCTCCTGGTAATAAAGCCTGCTTCTATCATTGTTTACATGACTGTAATGTGCAAGAGATTCCATATTGCATTTCTAAAGCACTCATTAATGCAGCCAATGGTGATCTCGAAGATGCACTCATCTTCTGTGGTAGTAACGCTTATAAAGCAACTCAGATCGAATCTGTATCTGATGTCTTCAAAGAAATAGAGGCAAGTTTCCAATAGGAAACTTGCCTCTATTTCTTTAGCTATATTCAGGTTCTTTGTCTGCGAACTTAGTATATTGTCCAAGCCACATCAATTCTACTGTTCCAGTAGGACCATTTCTTTGCTTAGCAATGATAATCTCACCTGTATTTGGCTTCTCAGTATCTGGATGGTAGTATTCATCACGATAAAGGAACATTACTACGTCAGCATCCTGCTCAATCGCCCCAGATTCTCTTAAATCTGAGAGCATAGGTCTATGGTCTGCTCTTGTCTCACATGCACGTGAGAGCTGAGATAAGGCAATAACAGGGGCATTCATTTCCCTTGCAAGTGCTTTAAGAGATCTTGAAATCTCTGAGATCTCTTGCTGCCTTGAATCACCCTTTGCATTACCTGACATCAATTGCAAGTAGTCAATCATGATCAGATCAAGGCCTTTTTCCATTTTAAGACGACGACATTTTGCACGCATATCCATAACAGAAATACCAGGGGTATCATCAATAAATACATCTGCAGCCGCAAGTGTTGGCACAGCACGTGCAATACGATCCCAGTCCTCTTGGTCCAGATTTCCTGTACGTACCTTTTGAGCATCTACAAGCGCTTCTGCACACAACATACGATTGACCAACTGGTCCTTTGCCATTTCCAGACTGAATACAGCAACTTTCTTCTTATGTTTAATGGCTGCTGTCTGAATAACGTTCAATGAGAACGCTGTTTTTCCCATTGAAGGCCTTGCCGCCACTAAAATTAAGTCCGAAGGTTGCATCCCTGCAGTCTTGTAATCAAGATCTGTAAATCCAGTTGGTACACCAGTTACACCACCTTGATTGACCGCTGCCTGTTCGATTTTATCAATAGCCGTTACGACAATCTCATTGATATGTGAGAAGTCCTCTGTATGCCTATTTTGAAGAATATCAAAGATTTGCTTTTCCGCAAATCCCATAAGTTCTGGTAATGTTTCTTCTCCATCAAAACTTTTTGCAGTGATCTCCTGGCTTGCCTTAATCAAACGTCTTAAAATTGCTTTATCTTCTACAATCTTTGCATACTGTTTGATATGGGCAGAGGTTGGTACGATTGTTGCTAATTCTGCTAAATAACTAATTCCTCCTACCTGATCAAGTACACCCTTCTCTGAAAGCCTATTTTGTATCGTTACAAGGTCTACAGGATTACTAGTTGTATACAGATCTAATACTGCACTATAGATCTCTTGATGATCAGGTCTATAAAAATCACGTGGTCTTAAAATTTCACTAGCAACAATAACAGCCTCATGGTCCATAATAATGGACCCTAAGACTGATTGCTCTGCTTCTATATTATGTGGAGGAATTCTCATTGATTGATGCTCTTCCATGGTATTTCCTCACTTTCTCTTAGCCTAAGATTAAGCTTCTACTGTACATACTGTTACTTCTGCAGTTACCTTTGGATGGAGTTTTACAACTACAGTTCTTGATCCGATAGCTTTGATTGGATCTGCTAAGTTTACCCTTTTCTTATCCACTTTTACATTGAATGTTGTACTAATCACTTCTGCAATTTCTTTTGAAGTTACAGAACCAAACACTCTTCCGCCTTCACCTGTTTTAATTGCAACAGTGATTTTTTTGTCATTGATAAGTTTTTTGATTGCCTCAGCATCATCTAACTCTTGTTGCTTTTTCTTATCTTCAGATCTCTGCTCTAATTTTCTTTGATTTAATGTTACCGCATTTGCTTCTACAGCAAGTCCTTGTGGAATAAGTGCATTTCTTGCGTAACCATCTTTTACTTCTAAGATCTCACCTTTTTTACCAATCTTCTTAACGTCTTGTGTTAAAATAACTTTCATCGTTATTCACCTTCCTCTAAATATTTTTCAATTGCTTCTTTTAATTTCTCTTTTGCTTCATCTATGGTCATATCTTTTAATTGAGCACCTGCAATATTTTTGTGCCCACCACCACCTAAAATCTCCATGATTCGCTGCACATTCATGTCACCTAAAGCCCTCGCACTAATGAGGAGTTCTTCATTTTTGACAGTAATCACAAATGCCGTTTGAATCCCTTTGATATTGAGTAATTCATCTGCTACTTGAGCAGCTAAAATATTCGAATGTGGTAGATTACCATCAATGGTAGAAATACCAATTTCATCTTTCCATAACTCAGTATCTTTGATCGCTGCCGCTCTGATCTTATACATATCAAAATCACTTTGGAAGAGCATCCGTACACGTGTACTATCTGCACCTACTCTTCGCAAAAATGCTGCAGCTTCAAAGGTTCTTACACCTGCTTTAAACGCAAAATTCTTAGTATCAATAGTAATTCCTGCAAGCAATGCATCTGCCTCAATTTGTGTAAGCTTTACTTTATCTGTAAGATAGTTGAGTATTTCTGAAATCATCTCACAGGTTGAAGAAATAAATGGTTCTACATATGTGAGTACTGCCTCATCGATAAAGTCTGTGCTTCTACGATGATGATCAAATACAACAATCTTCTCAGCAAATCCAAGAAGCTCAGGATACTCTAGGTAACTTCTGCGATGTACATCAACAACGACAACTAATGTCTCTTTATTAATGCCTTCTTTTGCCTGTTCATGTGTAATAAAAAGTTTCTCATATTCTGCTGATTCCATTATTCTATCATATAACCCCTGAATCGCAAAGGTCGGTTCATTCAGAATGATCTGGGCTTTTTTACCCATCATACTCGCTGCACGATAAACCCCCATAGCAGCACCTAGACAATCCATATCAATATTCTTATGTCCTACAATATATACTTTATCAGCTTCTTCTAACAGTTCTTTGAATGCGTATGCTTTAATTCTTACTTTAACACGTGCACTTTTCTCGACTTCTTTCGTCTTACCACCATAGAATGTGTATTTATCTTGTTTTTTAATAATGGCTTGATCACCGCCACGCCCTAGTGCAAGATCAAATGCTGCTTTTGCCTCATCTTTTGACTTGGTAAGGGATTCGTAATTTTGACCAATCCCTATACTAATTGTAACAGGTAGTTCATTCCCAACTTGAATATGTCTAATCTCATCTAAGATATCAAACTTACGCTCTTGCATCTTTCTCAGATTTTCTTGAGTGAATAAGAACATATAGCGGTCTCTATCAAACTTAGAAAGGACAACATCATGATTCCTAAACCATACATTGATCTTCCTGTCGATAATTGCAGTAAGCATAGGTCTTCTGACTTCTTCGATACTCTGAGTGACTTCTTCAAAGTTATCAATATACAAATAACCTACCATACATCGCTGTTTTTTGACCTGTTCTTCCAATATTTTTTCCTGGGTAATATCTATTAAGTATAGTGCATAGTTGAAAGAATGATCTTCTTCAATTACTTGTGTACGGTGTGCCAGTAACTTATAAACTTTATCTTCTCTTGTCACTACCTTCTCATAGATTGCATCATCTTTTGGAAAATGTTCCATTTGTAAGTCTGTAAAGATCCCTCTAATATGACGATCCATGAGGTGGTCTTCTTCAGTTACCTTCAAAAAAGCTTCATTATACCACCAGATTGCTCCCAGCTTATCTAATAATGCGACAGGCATTGTCGTATCTGTGAATAATTCGGTTCTTGCTTCTGATAAAACATCAACTTGCTCTTTTACCTCAAGTTTTACTTTGTTCTTGATACGCCCTTGCAAAACAAAGCTATATGCCAATAGTCCTATGAAAAACAGACTAACTAATAGACCGAGTAACGTCTGAAAATAAATCAGTACAAGTCCTTCCATTAAGGCAAATAACAGGGCTAACTGTGTAAATCTAAGGGCCGCTGAAATATTCTCAAATGCCTTTTGTTCTTTTTTCTTCATAATGTGTTCCTTCCCATATTACACTACATTTTCTAACTTACGATAATTGAATAAACTATCCCCTATACCAACTATCGTCATTGCTAAAGGCATCGTATAGAAAATGATAATGCTCACTAAAATCCCCATTGTTTTAAATCCTGACGCCATCTTAGATTTTCTAATGATCATGATAGCTGCCACAACTCCTATTAATTGGAACAATGAATTTAATAAGAAGTACAAATTAAATCCTAATAATGTAAAAATGCCTTCTTGTGTACGATCCAGTTGAATCACCAACATTCCTACAATCACGAGCGCTGCCGCTATACGTGAAAATCTGAAGTAGAAAAGCTGTTTTAAAGTTGGCAGACGCCATCCTTTTACTTTCCCCACAAGTGTAATGATACCAATATAAATCATACTCATACACAGACTAATGAGTAAAAATAAGGCTGGATAAACTAATTTGAAAACAGATACCTGTGCTTTCAATACATCTTTGACAAGATCAATCTCCTCCGAGGTAAAGGTAGCCGCAAGATTTGGTGCTGCTGCCATATTATTAAAGACGTCTAATTGCACCTTTTGATAATAATCAAGGAAATCCATATACTGCTGCACATAATCGATCCCCATAAACTTCATTCCAACAACGTAAACAATCAGTACCCCACCCATAGTGACACCTATTGTCATCATAATCTGTGGTACTGTCAATTGTTGACGATAAAGTCGAATTGCCAAATAAGTTGGCACAACGACCGACAATACATAAAGAATTGTTTGGGTGTAATCTCCACTTACAAGGTAGATCCCAACCACCACTAATATATGCAGTGCCAATTCTCTTCTCATATCTTTTTTGCTTCCCATGAGATAAATCGTTAAAGGTATTGCTGTCAAAGGAAATAAAAAGATAAGCGTATTACTATAAATACCTAAAAAGCCTAGCACAACATAAAATGTTAAGAGTAGGCTTAGTTTTAGCCAATCTTTAAAGTTTTGCATCGCTGTCCTCCTATATAGGATTTAAACGGCTTCTTAAAGCCATATTCGAAGTTACTACCATAACTTCTATTGCTCCGGCATAGCTTTCGAAACCGTAAGCATTGGTTATGCTTATGTTCCATTATACCATAGTTGTGGAAATTTTTGTACTAAGTATAGTATAGGATGTTTGGGCTACCTTGACTAGGCTAATTTATGTATAAAAAAAACACTGCTTTGTGCGAAGCAGTGTTTTGTGCATATTGTGTGTGCGCTTATTTGTTTCTATATATCTAAGAATTATCCGATCATTCTTAGTCTTGAGTGTATGGTAAAAGTGCAATATGTCTTGCACGTTTGATAGCTACAGTTAACTTACGTTGTGCTTTAGCTGAGTTACCAGTGATTCTTCTTGGAAGAATTTTACCTCTTTCAGAGATAAACTTTCTAAGAGTATTAATATCTTTGTAATTGATCTTTTTGATATTATCACCAGCAAATTGGTTGACTTTACGTCTTCTACGATTACGTCTTCTTTGCATTGCCATTGTATTTCCCTCCTTCTATTTTAAAAGATTAAAATGGTAAATCGTCATCTTCCTCCATGGTTGGTGCAAAACCAGCCATTGGAGCATTATTCGAAGAGGGATTCATTTGAGATGGTGCTGCCTGCTCTAAAGGTCGATTTAAATCAACACCTCTTGATTCAGACGAAGATCTACTTTCTGCGAAGTGTTGTTCTTCAACAACCACATCAACAGATGTGTGCTTTACCTTTTGTTGGTCTTCCCAAGTACTTACTTGAAGTTTTCCAACTACGGCTACCATTTGTCCTTTTCTAAAGAACTTTTCAGCGAATTCTCCTGCCTTGCCAAAAGCAACAACATTGAAGAAATCTACATCAGGTTCACCTGGTTTTACAAACGATCTTCTTACAGCTAGTCCATATCTTGCAACCGCTACTGGATTCGCAGATTGAGAATAGCGTACTTCTGGGTCTCTTGTGAGTCTTCCCATTAGCATAACTTTATTCATGAGTATTACCCCCTTCTTCTGTAGTAATGATTACTTTTCGTCAAGACGAACGATTAAATAACGAAGAACAGTTTCCATGATACGGATTCTGCTTTCAACTTCTGCTGGTAAAGATGTTTCAGCAGTGAAGTGAATGAAGTAGTAGAAACCTTCTGTTTTCTTGTTGATTTCGTAAGCAAGTTTTCTTTTGCCCCAATCATCAACGTTAGTGATTTCACCACCGAAACGAGTGATAAGTTCTTTTACTTTTTCAAGTTCAGCAACTTTCTCTTCTTCACCTAAAGTTGGGTATAATACAAGTGCTAATTCGTAATTTTTCATTTCTGGCACCTCCTTTTGGACTTTGGCCCTATTCTGTGATAGAGCAAGGATTACGTTACAAGTCATTATGATAACATAAAACCAGTCGTATGACAAGCCTTTTCGGCTGTATATAACTGGATATCATTGGCGCTTATTACGTATTTGGTTCTGCGGATACAAGAACTTTTTTGATGCTTTTTTCAAACTTTGTACGTGGAATCATAATCAGATGTCCACATGCTTTGCAGCGCAACTTGAAGTCCGCACCAACACGCAATACTTCCCACTCATTGGTACCGCATGGATGCGGCTTCTT
Organism: Cellulosilyticaceae bacterium; assembly: GCA_051650265.1. Classification (GTDB taxonomy): domain Bacteria; phylum Bacillota; class Clostridia; order Lachnospirales; family Cellulosilyticaceae; genus JBOFEH01. The sequence goes on along the minus strand of JBOFIR010000175.1, from coordinate 584 downwards.
CATTTGCACTACGTCTCCAACTAAATAGTTCATTAACATACCCTCCTTTTGATATTCTCCATATTTATCTCATATTATACACGTCTGATTCAATTTCTAAAAGCTATTTATATAGACTTTTTTCCTATTTATATAGAAGAAACACCTTCTTACTCTATCAAAATGATTGATTTTGTGAGCCCCTTGCCCTATTTCTAATAGCTACTCACCTTCACATATCGAATGATTTTCAGCAAAACACTTTTACTTAGGCATTTTCCTTCTAATAAATATTTTAGGATAACAAAAAAGCACTTAGAATTCTCTAAGTGCTTTACTAAGGCGGCAACCAGATTTGAACTGGTGATGAAGGTGTTGCAGACCTCTGCCTTACCACTTGGCTATGCCGCCGTATTAATTTGGCAACCACTTACTTTCCCGGGCCGTCTCCAGCCAAGTATCATCAGCCGATCTAGTCTTAACCTGCGTGTTCGGTATGGGAACGGGTGTGTCCCTAGATCGCATCGTCACCAAAAAATGACCCATAGGAGAATCGAACTCCTGTTACCGCCGTGAAAGGGCGGTGTCTTAACCGCTTGACCAAT
>JBOFIR010000174.1:0-9718 GCA_051650265.1 Cellulosilyticaceae bacterium | reverse complement strand
GGATTGATAACGACGGGAACTTCTCTGCTCTTGCTGAGAAACTTCATTATCCTCACATTCAAGACCTCGGTGTCCTCACTATAGATGATGTCATCTCATCAGGTGTGATTGCTCACAATCAGCTCGTACACGGTGCACGTGGCTATGCTAACTCTATGGCCCATCATATTATTAATTTTGATGGACGTGACTGTATCTGCGGTCAAAAAGGATGTCTCGAGACATATATCTCGCACCGCGCACTTCTCAAAGAAATCAATACGGTATTACCTGTCTCAGATATTGACCACTTGATTACCCTTGCCAAAGAAGACCAACCAGATGTCCTTGCACTCTTAGAACGCTTCACCAGGTATCTTGCCGCAGGACTTACCAATCTGATCTACATCCTTGATTGTGAACTTATTGTAATCAATAGCAAAATCATCGCTGAAATGCCTGAACTCTTAGAGCAAACACAGGCTCACATTGTTCTTCCTATTACGAAGTCCCAAGCGATGACTTATTCCAAAATTGGCGAAATTGCACCACTCCTAGGTGCAGCTACTCTAACTTCCAATTGTTTTTACAAAAACATTTTGCTTTTCTAAAAAACAATCATGATCGAAACACACATATAGAAACACAAAACAAAAAGGTATGGAACTGCATCAAAGTGCAATTCCATACCTTTTATTTGTAAAAATTTTAGCTGTTACTACTCAATTCCTTATGATTCAACTTCGACTTTTGTAAAGCTTAGTGCCAGAAGTCCTACACCTACGATTAAGTAAGCAACTGACATCATTGGACTTGCATTCACACCAAGTCCAGGTGCGTGAATTAGACCTACAAAACTCATCGCTGCACCTACTAAAGATGCAATACTTGCTGCTCTAAAGTTAAGGTCTGCTGCATAGACTAAGATACTTCCCCATACAAGTGCGATAAGTGGCGCCCCTTGTCCCATAATCATAAGAGAAGCTGGCATATTCGCACCTGATAAATTCCCGATATATTCGATAATTGGGATAGCGGCTGCAATCGCCATGATCCCAAAATATTTTGGATTTTCGTTGGTAAATGCGCCACCAAATGAACACATGCCTACGAAGACTAAGATTGGTAATACTGCTGATGTTGGAATAATTGTTGTAACGATTGCTACAAGCCCTGTTGAACAAAGAAGGAAATAAGCAATCCCTACAAGTAAGCTATATCCCGTAGATGCTTTGATTTCTTTCCATGTTCCGTAACCCCACCATAGTGAGAAACAGAATGGGTTACCAAATACCGCTGAAATTGCAGAGGCAATCGATACACCTACAAGTGCCATCTTGCCATCATACTCATCACCCGTTACTCTAGCTTGTTCGATCCCCTGGAGTGCTGATACCATCTCCGCAATACTGAATGCAATAATAATTGGGATGAATTTAATGACTTCTCCAAATCCTGCCATGAGGTACTCTAAAGCTGGAAGTGGTACGCTAAACCCAATATTGCTAAATGAGTCAGCGATTTGTGCTGTTGCAATATCCCCTGTTGCAAAGCCGATGATCACACCTACTGCAATTGAAAGAACAACAGGCGATAACTTGCACTTCATTTTAGTTATGTACATAATGATAATAATAAAGAAACATACAACTGCAATAATTGGGCTTGTAAACATATCATTGAATGATGCAAGAATCAGCCATGTGATCCCCCCACCTGCCAAGCTTCCAAAAAGTGCTGCTGAAGGTAAGATCTTTAATAGGTATGGCCCTACGAAAGCAAGTACTACTGTAAAGAGTGAGCTTACCACATTGGCTGCTAACCCAACACCAAGTGCCAGCTTTGCATCACCTGTGGCTGCATAAGTTGGCAGCATGATTGCTGATAACCATACGAAGAATCTTCCCGCTGTAATCCCTGCAGGCATCGCTACAATTCCTGGATTACCTGTTCTTTTGCCAGTCATATTACCATACCACCATGTGAATAGATGCAGTAATAAAACCCCAAATCCTAGACCTGGCAAGATTGTTCCAAATACAAGTTCATTTGAAAGGCCAATACCGCCAATCATAATCCCTACACCTGCAATAACTTTTGTAAACCCATCAAAGAATACGCCAAATGCCGCATCGATGTCACTTTTCACAAAAAGTCCTCTTTTTGTTCCCGTCATATTTTATCCTCCTTATGAAATAGCTTTTAGTTATAAATCAGTTTGTGTCTAAAGTAGAAGAAATGATCATTGCTTGCATGAATGCTGAGCATCTTCGTATGTGGATGGTCTTCAGATGTAAATTCCTTACCAAACTGTCCAATCGTTAGTGCTTTGCCTCCGATATACAGACAAGAATAGTTGAGGAAAAGCTCATCCATCAGTTTTTCACCTACAAGGTAATGTGTGTAGGATGGTGTCTCTACAAGTAGGCGATCAATACCAAACTTCTTGAGTAAGTAGAATGCCACATGTGAATCGGGGAAGTCTCCTCCTGTTACAATCACGATCACTTTACCTTGTGCTGCTTTGATTGTAGCAATCATGTCTTCTGTGACATCTTCTTTTGACTGAAGTGGTCCAACAACTATATAGTCATTTTCAATCCCTGCTTCTACCACTTCAAGCCCACGTACTGATGTACTGATCATCACAGGTAACTCTTTTTCTTTGAACATACGGTGCTCAAATGGAATATCTGTCCCATCAATAGAGGTTACAATATTCCATGGTACTGGATTGAGGCCCGCTGCAATACGTGCATCTTCTAAGTCTTGATCAAAGATATGTCCTGTAAAGTCTTCTTCTGCACGCATCGTTCCTGCACCGATCATGATGCCATCACCTACTGTACGAAGGAGATTGAGTACCCACCAGTCAGCCATTGCACCATTTTGTCCATAGGCATTCATTCTTGAGATAAGCGGACCTTGTGGTGCATCAGAGAATGCAATACGTCCATCAATAGATGTCACAAGTGATGTAAATGTATACGGTCTATCTTCATGAAGTTTCTCAAATTTGAGGTCCCCATAAACGTTTTTGATCTTGTCACATGTTACAGTGTCTACTTCAAAGTTTTTGACTGCTTCACTTTCATAAACTTTATTAATCTTAACAACCTCTACTTCAAGAGGCATTTTTTCCAATGTTGTTGCCATCTTTACTTCCTCCTCTTTATATGACTATTAGATTAAGCTTCCACCGCATACACCGATCACTTCACCCGTAATAAATGAGCTCTCCTCACTGATTAGGAACATCGCTGTATTCGCCATATCTTCAAGCGTACCCATACGCTTCATTGGATAAAGACTTTCATATTCTGCTCTTAATGCTTCTGGGTCTTCTGCTTCTTCAAAACGATGTTTGATCATAGGTGTTTCTACAAGTCCTGGAAGTAAACAGTTTGCTCTGACTGTTGGCGCATATTCCATAGCGATACATTTTGTAAGCATGATCACTGCTGCTTTACTTGGGCAGTATGCCACACGCTCTGGGATAGGTCTTACACCAAGATCCGAACCAATATTCACAATCGCTGCTCCTGGTTGTTTCTTGAGCTCACCAATTGCTGCTTTACACATATTGAAAACACCTGTTACATTGATATCAAATTGTTTTCTAAATTCTTCTACTGTACACTGCTCAAGTGATCCCACTAAAGTGATCCCCGCACAGTTGATTACACCATCAATCTTACCAAAAGCTTCTACGCCTTTTGCCACAACTGTTTGTGTTGCTGCAAAGTCCGTAAGATCTGCTTGTACGTAGATAATCTCTTCATGATCAAAGTTTAGTGCCGCTTCAATCCCACATCCTACAACTTTTGCTCCTTCTGCTAAGAAAAGCTTTGCCATGCCTTCACCAATTCCTGAACTTGCCCCTGTAATAATGATTACTTTATCTTTTAAACGCATTATGATTGCTCCTTTTTATGTCTTTTTATTCTCTCTTTTGTTCTATGTATAACGCTCGTCTATTGACTATATTAAGTCGCCGCCGCACACACCGATGCTTTCACCTGTTACAAATGAACTTGCTTCACTTGCAAGGTAAATCGCTGCATTGGCTACATCATCAATGGTTCCCATACGTTTGAGTAGGTACATGTTTGCCATCTGTGCACGTGCAGCTTCTGGATCCCCTGAACCTTCAATACGATCTTTGATCATAGGTGTTTCTACAAGTCCTGGCAGAATACAGTTTGCTCTTACATGAGGTGCATACTCCATAGCAATACACTTTGTAAGCATCTCAACTGCAGCTTTACTTGATGAATAAGAAAGTCTTGCTGGAATTGGCTTCGCACCAAGTCTTGACCCAATATTCACAATTGCGGCTCCTGGCTGCTTCTTAAGCTCACCAATCGCTGCCTTACACATGTTAAATACACCTGTTACATTGATATCAAATTGCTTCGTAAAGTTCTCTGTTGTTGTTTCTTCTAGTGTCCCTGTGAGTGTCACTCCTGCACAATTAACAAGGATATCCACTTGTCCAAAAGCCTTTACGCCTTCTTCAATTACTTTTGTTGCTGCTTCAAACTGTGTCAAGTCAGCTTGTACATAGCAAAAACGCTCATCTTCAATCTTTGCTGCCTCTTCGATTCCACAACCGATGACTTTTGCACCTTGTGCTAAGAAACGCATTGCAACACCTTCACCAATCCCAGAGCTCGCTCCTGTAATCACAGCAACTTTTCCTTCTAATCTCATGGTGTTTCCTCCTTTTTGTACCCAATTATAATTTATTTTGAACGACAGCTGCCTCATGGCAACTAGCGGTTCTGACACCTAAAAAACCTTTTTGATACGTTAGTAGTGCAATTATGAAATACATTGCCCCCACAACTACACCCCTAGTAGGTAGCAGTTCAATCTGCCCATTGTGAATCAATCCAATACACGCTGATAGTGCCAATACCAGTGCAAACATTGCACCTTTGCGATACTGTTTATCCACGATACACGCTAGCCATGCAGCCATTAGTAAACTGGATAAAAAAGCGCCATTGCCCAGCAGCTCAATGCCCCCTATCGGTACGCTAAACTCTTCAAACAACTCCCTTGGAATCATTGCTATAGTTGTTCCAGCTGCCTTGAGTACTGACTCAATCATATTCTTCAGATACTCTGCAAGAATCGGAATCATAGACAGTAAGATGACGCCGTAATATCTCTTTTCGACTCTTTGTAAGGTATCGATTGTAACAGATACCCCTACGAAGATCAGCAGCACCATTACCACCTCATAAGGTACGATTGCCATCATCACACTTGTAAGACCTGTCATCCCCACTACCAGATAGACACTCCCTACTAGCAAAGAATAGCCTGCTCTTGCATCAATTGCTTTCCAGCTTGGATGCCCATAGTACACTGTGGTTGGGAAAGGATTCCCTAGCAAAGCACCTACTACTGTAAAAAGTCCATCCATCAACATCGACTGTCTTTCTGGATAACAATCACCTGCCTGTTTTGCACTCTCGACACCTTGAAGCGTTGTCAAGAAGTTTGCAATCTGAAGTGGGATAATAATAGGGAGATAAGGTCCCACATCCTTTAGTCCCTCCAATACCTCTACCAAGAAGAAACTTGGTGTATACAGTCCTATATCTCCAAATGCGCCTGTCAGCGTCTCTAGATTCATATAGCCTGTCGCCCATCCAAGAATCGTACCCACTACAATGGCAACAATTCCCGCTGGGATTTTATGTAAGCGTCTATCACTCTTGGTGATATAATCCATCAAAATAATAAAAAGTGGTACAACAGCTATAGCTGGTTTATCAAATACAATAAACATACCTGCAAGGCCAAGCCATACAAAAGCACCTGATGCGAGATTCCCAAGCAGTGCACTACTTGGCACAACTTTGAGAAGCCAACGCCCCATAAAAGCACCTAAGATTTCAATCAAGCCACCAATAAAGCCCGCTGCAAGCCCTACTCTAAAAGCAAGCATTGCATCTCCGGTTTCCCAGTAAACAGGACCCATGATGAGAAAAATCCAGCTCAGTGTTACAGGTCCACCTATACCAAAAGGCTGTGCTGTCACATTACTTCGCTTTTCCTTATACGCCAGTACCCTTGCTTCGTGAAAGTACCACAGGTTTCCTAGAAAAGTGATCAGCCCAATAGCTGGCAAAATTTTTCCTAACACCAATGCTACTGGCATACCAAAGACAAGAATCATAATTCCAGTGGCTGTAAATATTTTTGAAAAGCCATCAAAGAATAGGCCAAAACTTGCATCCAGATCGCCTTTTCCCCACCATTTATACTTAAAATCCATGTTTGTCACCCTCTGCTTTACTTTGTTTAAGTCTTAAACTAATTGGTTAAAAAAATAACGTTTTTACTTGTTATTAATTTAACATAACTTAGTTTATGTTGTCAACAAAGTTTTTGAGATTTTCAAATTTGCAAAAGCACCCTCATGAACTGAAGGTGCTTTCTTGGATTGTGTATTTTTTTATGAACCGTTACGATAACCTATTGCATCAGTTGTGTGAGGCGCTGAGCAACTTCATTGATGGCCGCAACCTGTCTTGTTGTTGCCTCACGCAGGCTGTGTTGCTGCACCATGATAATTTCTTTGAGCTGCTTGATTTCTTGTGTTACATCTGCGTCCTTTTGTGTACGCTTTTGCCCGATACTTTCAATGATATCATAAAGATCCACATGTCCCATCACACGACCTGCTCCCCAATTGAGGCGATCTGCCGGTTGTTTCATCACTTGGTCGGTAAAGAAATCAAATGTTTCTTTGCTAAAATCATAGGCATAGAAGTTATTATCTACCGCCCATAGCGTATCATCATATGCTACATCTAAATCACCTGTTGCCAACGCAGCTACTGCTTCTTCTAATTTTTCAATATTACTTTGTAGTGTCTGATGTGGGAAACGATAGCTATCTTCCCATGTCAATCTGACAAATTCATCCTCACAGTACTTGAACAGGCGTCGTAGTTCACTGTTGATCTTTTGCCCTTGCTTCTTAATGACTTCAACTTGTTTTGCATTGCCTACAAGCTGTGCTTGTTTGTAGGCTTGTTCTAGCTGCTCTACTTGTGTATAAGCTTTATCCGAAGCTTGGATTACACGCGCGAGTGCTTGCTCAAAAGCTTTCACATCAACACCAGCTGCCACTAGTGTATCCCCTGCTAATGTTTCCTTCATCGCCTCGAATCGCACTGCAAAGTTCATCGGAAGCAGAAGTTTTTGATCCATTTCTAGAAGCAACGCACCATAGAGTTTGTGATGATAGTCATAGGCTTCTTGACTAAAAGTTTCTTCTGTATCTAGCTGTGAATGGTAGATACTTTGGCTGTATTCTGAGCCATTGTAGCCGTTTCTAAGGGCTGGAATCCCCGAGATCGCATAGGAGAAGTCATCTGACCACGTCCCAAGTGGCGCAGTTACCACGACGCCATCTTCATAGATCCCCTGCTGCTTTGGAAGCTGTGCTACCACTTTTTTGAGGTAGTCTTGATACTCATAGATTGAGATCATCTGATGCTGGCGCGTATGTTCATATCCTGCCCCTTCAAAGTTGAACATGGCAAACGCCATCTCTTGCCACTTCGGAGTAAGTCTAAACACTTGATTGTAGGCACCTGTAGACCAATCATAACGTGAATTGATCACACCCCACTCTTCTGCACCATGTGCAATGACAACAATTGTCTTCTCTGGCTGATAGCCACTTTCGATGATGGCTTTAGCAAGCCCCATGATCAGGCCAATCGCTGCGCCATCATCTTGGAACCCTTTATAATACGCATCATAATGTCCACTTAGGATCATAATCTGACTCGGGTCTTTCCCTGCAATTTTACCAATGACATTGTATGATGTGCCACTTGGCTCTACCACACTCTCTGCCTCAAGCCCTACCGTAATCGTTCCAGTCTTTGACCCTTCGATTAGAGCTTTGAGCGCATCAGCATCTTTATTTGAAATCGAGAAAGCTGGTGTATACTCAGGTCCACACATATCTTGTGTATTGAGCGCCTCATCACTTGCCTCACCATAACCACTTATATTGGCTGCAATAATACCTTTTGCACCATTGAGATAAGCCTCATAGGCTGGGTAGTTGATCCACCATTCCTCTCTCTGATCGATATCTACTAAAACAAATTTATCTTTTACATCTAGATTTTTATAGTCAAACTTCGTTCCCTTACCAGCGTAGACAAGCTCAATCTCTTCGATACCATCAGTCACATATTCAGATGGATAGCCACCTAAAGTCACTTTTTGCATCTTGCCTTGTGCATCTTGGTAGGTTAGCTCTGATTTTTTGAATGTCCATGTATCGACTTCAAAGGCATCCTTTCTGACGTCTTGAAGTCCAATCTTTTGGAACTCTTCATAGAGCATTTGCGCTGCCTCATGTTCAGCAGTTGACCCTGCTGTACGGTAGCCTAGTGTCTCATGTGTCCCATAGCTTGTGAGCTTCTTTGTCATCTCCAATGAATAGTTCGTATCTATTGCCTCAAGTACGTGTTTTGCATCCACCAACGGCTTTGCACCAAGTGTGCTTGTACATAATACTGCGGTTGCCACCAACCCCATAAGTCGTTTGGCTATTTTTTTCATTTATCAACTCTCCTTTTGTTCTATCTTTAGAATATTAATAGTAAGTATTTTGTTTAGTGAAACTACACTAACAACAGTCCACATTGTAACGTAATTTCATTTTAAACGCAAGTATAATTTAATCATACATCTGATGTTTAAAAAAAATAAAAAATTCAAATTTGTTTTATTTTGTAGTATAATTTAAGAGCAAAGTCATATTTAAGGGAGGATGAAATGATGAAAGGGATTAAACGAGACGTTGCAGTTGTTGTGATCTTAACAATCGTGACATGTGGCATCTATTCTTTGTACTGGATGTATGTGACCCATGAAGAAGTCAACGCCTACTTGTCTGAGCAAGACTTAAGCGGGGCACTTGTCGTACTGCTTTCACTGATTACTTGTGGAATCTATGGCTGGATTTGGTATTATCAATTAGGCCAAAAGATTCAAAAAGCACAGATCAAAGCCACAGGTTATGGCAATGATGACTCTGTACTGTACCTCATATTAGCAATCTTTGGTTTCTCTATTGTGTCACAAGCAATCGGCCAGCACAACCTTAACAAAGTATGGGAAAATGCATAAAGCTTACTAAGCTCTTCATTGTGATCTACATAGGTTTATCAATCAATAGCTACTTTACGACCACGCTTTGCCTCATACGTGGGAGTATTGGTGTGCCCTGCCCAGCCTGTGGTCTCACCCGTTCTTACAAGTATTTGCTTCAAGGAAATGTGGCTGAAGCATTTCGTGCACACCCTTTATTTTTACTGCCCATACTCGTGGTCGTGCTCATTGCGTTGCGCCGGGTAGATCTACTACTAAAGTATCAATATGTCCTCTTTGGGCTCGTACTTGTCGTGTATGTGTATCGTATGATTGTTTACTTTCCACATACATCACCTATGCTTTACAATGAATATGCGATTTTACCAAGACTCCTTCAGTTATTCCAGTAAAAAAGCGCAATGCAAAAGATTCTTCACCTTTCGCATTGCGCTTTTATCGTATTTAATCTAATAATTTTTCAATTCCTTCATAGATGAGTGGTCCGAACTCGTGAGTCAGTAGGCCTTTATTCACCTGATAAATCGGCTTATAATCCTCTTCTTTGAAAAGGTTATCATGTGCTTTCTGATTGAGACAT
>JBOFIR010000173.1:0-17142 GCA_051650265.1 Cellulosilyticaceae bacterium | reverse complement strand
ACCGTGTCAAATCCCCAAAGCATATCGAAAATCATATCGTACTTTACCACAACCCCCATCAAGCACCCCCCTACATTTTTTAAAAAAAGGTAATATATTACTTTTCCTTATAAGTAATATATTACCTTCCCTATGTAATGTCAATTATTTCCAAATCTTTTAATTAATTAAAACACTATACTTGCAACCACTATCACAACAACCAGTGCTGGCAAAAGATTGACTACCTTAATTTTCTTAATATCAAGCACGGACAAACTCAGTCCCATCAGCAAAATACCACCTACCGCATTGACCTCTGTAATCACAGCTGTTGTCAACACAGGCTCTAGAAAACTGGCTAAAACCGTGATGAGCCCTTGATAGATTAGAACAGGTACCGCCGATATCACAACACCAAGCCCCATACTACTTGCAAAAATTGCTGAACTAATCCCATCCATCACTGACTTGGTAAAGAGAATACTATGGTCCCCTCTAATGCCACTATCAAGTGCCCCCATGATTGCCATAGACCCTACACAGAAAAGTAGTGTCGCTGTCACGATCCCCTCTGTAAGGCGGCTGTCTGCTCCCTTCACTTTCCCCTTTACACGATTGGCTACACGCTCAAGCCTTGCATCTAGGTCAATCCATTCCCCGATGATCCCCCCAATCACAATACTGATAATAACCACCAAAATATTTTGGGATGGCAATGCAAAGCTTATCCCAATCACAAATGTCACAAGCCCTATTCCATTCATAATGAGACTTGCAAAGCGATCTGGTATGCCTTTCTTAGCCAAAATCCCAATCAAACCTCCCACAATGATACAAATCACGTTTACAAAAGTTCCTAAAAACATATTTTATTTCTCCCTCTACTGTGTGCGTTGCAAATATTTTACCATAAATTTAGAATAAAATATTTACTTATATGCTATTTTATATTAAAATATAAATACATGGAAGCATAACTCAGTTGGGAGAGTGCCACCTCGACAAGGTGGAAGTCGCAGGTTCGAGTCCTGTTGCTTCCATTTTTCATGCCCTATTCTGGGCAACAAAAAAAACCTAGAACTTCTAGGTTTTTTTTATTTATCTCTAATTAGCCGTTGTAATGCGTTTATAAGTTGCTTTAAATGCAGGATTTTGGTCATCTAACTCATGTGCCTTCTTGATATCACAAAGTGCACGCTCTTGATTGCCTTGGATAAAGTACACAAGTGCACGTTCTGCCAATGCATGGGCATCTTGTGGACGTCTTGTAAGGTACTCATTATAGTAAGCCTCTGATTTATCATAATCCTTAGCAAGCCCATGTAAAAGTCCTAAGCAATAATGTGCTAAATCATTATCTGGATCCAGTGCGATCACTTTTTCATAGAGTGCGCGTGCCTGGTCATACATCTTAAGGCTCAGTAAAATACTCGCCTTACACTCATAGCCTAACGTTTCTTCTGGCTCTTCTGCAATCGCCTTGTTAAAACATCTGATTGCTTTGGCATAAGCATCTTTTGCAAGAAACTCATCTGCTTTGTGGAAGTAGCGCTCATAATCCATATTGATTGAAAGTACACCTTCAAGATGTTTCTGTGTCAGTACTACATTCATCTGGTCTCCAGCATAGTTATGTATGTAAGCTGCAAGCTCACTTGCCTTGGCCCTGTCCATTGTCATCATAATCGGTGGCTCTACATCTTCTACTGCAAAGCGTCTTTCTTCCATTGGAAGTAAAATTGCTTTCTCTGCTGGTGCAACAATGCTATAAGTTCTTTCCATACGCTCACTATCTAATGTCAGTTCACTTTTGCTATGGCGATAAATCGTTGCATTTTTGTACCATCCTACGATATACGTTTGATCATCTTTATTTGGTGCAAGCCATACCACCGTCACATCATCTACTTGCTGATCTTCCGATGTCACCCCTTCAATCTGCTCGATTGCAATCTCATCTAAACCTTGTCCATAACCGTAGTAGAAGCCATTTACATTTTGGAAATTATAACCACAAGCTGGTACCGCTCTTTCCTCGTCCCCTTCTCCTACGTAATATTTCATCCAGTCAGTCGTTACGAATACTATTTTCATATTACATTCTCCTGTAGTGTTAAATTCATATAGTGTTAGTTTATCATATTTTACAGTGAGTTTCACCCCCAAATCCCCATTCTGCTTGAATAGACAAATATTTCTTTGTAACATATTTTACACTTCTGTGTTAAATGATTAACATTTTTCGTATAAATCTACAACAAATACCTAAAATTCCTAATTCCTATTTTCATAGCCCCCTTTTTGGGGTATAATAACTTTGGACAAATTGTATGTTAATCATATAAAAATTTTAGATAAAGTCAATGGAGGGTTTACCATGTTAGTTTCAGCTAAAGATATGTTAAACAAAGCTAGAGATGGAAAATACGCTGTAGGTCAATTCAACATCAACAACTTAGAGTGGACAAAAGCAATTCTTTTAACAGCAGAAGAAAACAAATCACCAGTAATCTTAGGAGTATCTGAAGGTGCTGCTAAATACATGGGTGGATTTGACGCAGTTGTTGGAATGACAAATGGTTTACTTAAAGGTTTAAATATCACTGTTCCAGTTGCATTACACTTAGACCACGGTAGCTACGAAGGTGCTTTCAAAGCTGCTGATGCTGGATTCTCTTCAATCATGTTCGATGGTTCTCATTACGCAATCGATGAAAACATCGCTAAAACAAAAGAGATGGTTGAATTCGCTGCATCTAAAGGTATTTCTTTAGAAGCTGAAGTTGGTTCAATCGGTGGAGAAGAAGACGGTGTAGTTGGTGCTGGTGAAATCGCAGATGCTGCTGAATGTAAAGCAATCGCTGACTTAGGCGTAACAATGCTTGCTGCTGGTATCGGTAACATTCACGGTCAATACCCAGAAAACTGGGCTGGTTTAAGCTTCGATGCATTAGCAAAAATCCAAGAAGCTACAGCAGGTATGCCATTAGTACTTCACGGTGGTACTGGTATTCCAGAAGAAATGATCAAAGAAGCAATCTCTTTAGGCGTTGCTAAAATCAATGTAAACACAGAATGTCAATTATCATTCGCAGATGCTACACGTAAATACATTGAAGCTGGTAAAGACTTAGAAGGTAAAGGCTTTGACCCACGTAAATTACTTGGACCAGGTTTTGAAGCAATCAAAGCTACAGTAAAAGAAAAAATGGAACTTTTCGGTTCTATCGGTCAAGCTTAATTAGCATACAAAAAGAAGGGTGTTGCCATATGGTAACACCCTTCTTTTTATGCTAAAGGATCGCGGCCTAACATCATTAAAAAGTCACTCATAAACCCAATGGTTCCTATTCCAATTAAACCCCACTGCGTCCCTAAGGCTAGTCCACTTTGCCACTGCAGAATTTGTGGCTGGATGAGGTAACCTAGCACATAAGCAAGACCCATCCAAATCACAGTAAATGGCACACATATATAGCCATCTACGTTTCCCCACACTTCCGTATAATCCCACAATTTAAATCCTTTGCCTTTATCTAGCCACCATCCCACAAAGTATTCGATCACACTAATCAAAAAACCTGCAGTAATCGCTGCAAACAAAGGGTATGGCATGAATGCAAAAAGCATCACAATAAATACACCACACAAGCCATAAAGTGGCAAGAAATGATGGGTCAGAACACCTCTTCTTTTAGTCCAATGACGATTCTTAAAACTGGCATAGAGGCATTCTAAAACCCATCCTAAATAACCATAGAGCAAAAAGTAAAATAGCACTTCTCTCATACTTTCCATACTAGCCCTCCTTTACTAAAAGCTAGTATGTCTCTTTTTTCATCTACCCATTCAACATTCTCAGAAGTCGTTGATGGTTTTGATACAACAGTCCCGGCCCTTCGCTAGCCCTAGCATCCGTAACCCCTATCCACCGCGCCGCTTTGATCACAACCTTATGGTGGGGTCTAAGGCGCTCAAAATGCACCTCACCACCTAATACTTCCACACTTTTAGCTACTACCAGAAGCTGTTTTGGAAATGAAACACCTATAATCTCATCTGCCTGACTCACTTCCCCACAACAAATAAAAATACCTACTTCTTTTTTTAAAAGCTCTTGTAACTTATTTTCACAAAACACCTTGATCCATGTATCAATCTGTCTCATATAAATGGGAGATCCAATAATCACTTGATCGTATCTCTTGATGTTGGGCATCATGATTTTTCTCACTCTGACCACATCTGCATCCTCCAGGTTCGCCGCTAGACGCTTTGCGCATCTCTCAGTAAATCCATAAGAACTACTATAGACAATCAAGGTCTTCATGTCCTCATGAACCCCCTTTGGTACTGATAAGGTATATAGTCTAATGTCACCTGCTCCTCAAAAGCTTGATTGAGCACCCAATGTGGATCTCTCAGGAGTTCTCTACCAATAAATACAAGCGGCATCTTATTTGTCTCAATCATATAGTGTACTTGCCTTGCTGATTTCACCAAGCCGCCTCCCATAACGGGTAAATCACACTGTTTACAAATGATCTCGGCTTCTTGTAGTTGATATCCTGGATACGTTTCTACTGGTACATTCATAACAGCACCCGTACTCACATTTACTAGGTCTACACCATAAGATTTAACTAAGTTTACCACCTCTACAAGATCCTCTACTTGATTGCCACCCGTCATATAATCCTTAGCAGATATTCTAAGCCCAACTACTTTCTCTGGGGGAAATACCTCACGGACTGCCTTTATAATCTGTATCAGTATTCTGCTACGCTCCTCCATGCTCCCACCATAAGCATCACTTCTGTGGTTAGTCAAAGGTGATAAAAACTCTGAAATCAAATACCCATGTGCACCATGTAGTTCAATAAAATCAAAACCTGCCTCATCCGCGCGCCTAGCTGCCTCTTTAAAACTTCTGACAACACAGTCAATGTCGGTCTGATTCATCGCTCTCGGACAGATCAGTCCACTATCTGCAGGATTGAAATGAATGGCTGATGGTGCAATTACATCCTCATGAATCACAGTAGCCTTACGCCCTGCATGACCTAGTTGAATCCCTGCAGCAGCGCCATACGCTTTTATACAAGCTACCACCCTTGCAAGTGGCTCAATCTGCATATCTGACCAGATCCCTAAATCTCGCCCTGAGATCCTTCCCCTTGATTCCACTGCCGTTGCCTCCAAAATAATTGCACCTACCCCACCTAATGCACGTGCCCCATAATGCATCTCATGAAAAGCTGTTGCAACACCCGTATCATCTGTACTATAAGTACACATTGGTGCCATAACAATACGATTACGCAAATGAAGATTCTTATATTCAAACGGTTTGTAGATTCCTTTCATTGTCAGTTCCCCCACCTTTTAGTTTTTCTTTATCATACATGAGTACAAGCTCCAATAACAAGAGGCTCTGCTATAAAAGTTCGATATGTTTTCCTTGCCAAGCCAGCCTTTGGAGCCATCTGCTTTGTAGTTCCACAAGGCTCTGCTTTACCGAATCATAGCCTAAAGGACCTGATAAACACTCTAAGACTTCAAAGTGCAGCGCCCCTTTTCCAAATTCTTGCCATAACTTCTGTACTTTGGGATTGGTGTAGTGTCCACACCCTAGACCGTCCTTCATCTGTGCCATCGTCTCTTCCAAATGCTCACTATACCCCAAATACAATACCTCTTTACCCGTTGCTCTTACCACGTAAATTCCTTTTCTCATATATAGCCCTCTTCTCTATCCTATTTTATAGAGAGTATCAACAATTTTTTGCACTTATATTCAACAAAAAAAGCACATCAGACCAAAAATGATCTGATGTGCTTTTTATACAACAATAACGTCCCGACAGCCATAGCTTTTACAAAGCGCTACAAAGTCCTTCATCTGCTGCTCATCTGGCCCCTCAAGATGCTGATACACTGGGCGAACCCCCATCTTACGATAGGTAATCAGTTTATAGCGAATCGGTTCACTACTTTGCCCAATCTGCCTGGCTACAGCCTCTACAGTCTGCTTTGCATCTAATACTTCAGGGAGAATGACTGTACGTACCTCATACAACTTACCTACAGAGATGAGATACTCAAGATTCGCCTTGACTGTATCATTGGGCTCACCTATATAGCGCGTATGCGTTTGAGTGTCCCAGCTCTTTACATCCAGCATCACACCATCTGTGACAGCCATAAGTTCATCCTCTTGCCACAAAGCAGTACTCCCATTGGTATCCAAAAAGCAACTGAGCCCTTTGCTTTTTGCCAGCCTAAAGAGCTCTGTTACAAAATCACTCTGCAACGTACATTCACCACCGGACACTGTAATGCCTTGGATAAATGCGAGGTAAGGGGTAATGCTCGCCATTAAATCACTCGGTGTATAGCGCTTGGTCTTTGGGCTACTATCCCTCACACAAGTCTTTGTACATGCTCCACATCCTACACACCGCGCTTCATCCCATATCACCTTACCAGATACACGCTCTAGCTCTAGTGCTCCCGCTTCACATGCATCCACACACTGCCCACAGTGCGTACACTTCTGAATTGTCTCAGGATTATGACAGTAGATACAGTTAAAATTACATCCTTGCAAGAAAATCGCTGTGCGATTGCCCGGTCCATCTACTGAACTAAAAGGAATGATTTGATTGATTTCACCAACCATCATGCTATCTTACTTTTCTCTCAAGGATTTTGCCGTTTCTGACTTGTCCTTGTCCAAGTACTACTGTATCTTGAAGTACCGCTTCACCACGGTCAAGCTTCTCGATCTCACTTCTTTTCACAAGATAGCCTGTGATACGGATCACATCGCACTCAGAACTGTAGAGTGAGAAATAACGCATGCCTAACTTGAATGACCCTTCAATAATATTTAAGATATAATCTGGATTATTCACCGCATGTGGCTCAAATGGGAAGATATCGCCAATCCCTGATGGGAAGTACTTATGGAACTTCGCACTTTGACTAAGATGTTGCCACATCTCTGGCTCATCACCTACCGGGATACGGCATCCTGGACTGACATCAATATCATCACCAATACCTACCTGCGCATGAAGGAGCAGACGTTCATCCGTTACGATGCAATACGGACTTTGATGCTCTGCTACAAACGCCGCCATCGCATCCATAATACGAATCCCTAAGTGGTCCGCCACTTCACTATGTCCAAAGCGGTCTTCCTTCGACTTCGCACCTAGCAAAGTGTTGACGCACTGTGCTAATCCTACCATACCAAACATTGAAGTAAAGCGATCCTTAGAAATAAAGCCTTCTTTCACCAAGAAGTTGGTCTCAAAGAAAGTACTTTCTTCCATCAGATAGCGAATACGCTCTTCAATATATGCTGCCATACATGCCATAGCTTCTGGTAATTTTTCTTCAAAGAAATTCTCTACACTTGTCGCAGTTTTTGCTAGCTTTGCCAAATTCATGCGTACTAGAGTATGTGCGCCACCACCTACATGTAGTCCATTGTAACAGCTTGCAATCCCATATGCCTCACCGAGTTCTGAGGCAAACATGTTATGATTTGCAAAACTTGGCTTGGCTGTCTTGAGCGCTGTCTTGATCGCTTCATGTGCGAATGCTTTTGGTGTTTCTTCATTGTACTTGAGTGTGAGATTTGGAACAGCATGCTCTAGTTCACGCTCAACCTCTAGAATCAAATACCCTGCCTTAGTCGCCGTCGGCCCGATGTTTGCATGACAGAATGAATCTGTGATGGTACGATCGATATGGGTTAAGAAAAGCTTGATTGCAAGTCTTGCCTCATCCTCATCTTCTACAAACGGCTCAAGTAAGGTATCGATATTCCCAATGTAAACAGGCATTGTTGTAATCGATGGCACATGCTTATAGAAAATAAGAAGGGTATGTGTTGCTTCCCAAATATTAGTCGGTGGTTTAAGTCCTAGGAAGCTACACCCTTCTGCCATAAGTTTATCGTAATTTGGAAGTATGTAACGTGGTCTATAAGGGGCATTGCCTTCAAATAAATCACATATAATTCCTGCATCTCTCAGCGCCTGCACTTCTGGTGAAATATGCAGTACATTAATACTATTTTCTGCTGTACGGGCAAGTGCTACTACTTTTTGCTCAAAAGTCATTGATTGGTCTTTGATAATTGCTTGAACTGGATCCATGATGTCTCTCCTTATTATGTCAACTTTACTATTATCTTACAGGAATCCCCTTATAAGGTAAAGAGGAAATCTAAAGAAGTTCTAAGTTCTGTCTCATCCGATACCTCTAAAGTATAACTTGCCTTTGGTGCCTGCTCGTCTAAAAGCCTTAATGTCTCTTTTATCGGAATTGTTCCAAGCGTCAGACCACGGTGCGCATCTCTACTCCCATCATTGTCATGCAGGTGTACATGTCTTATACGGCTACCCATTGCTCCAATCCATTCCTCCAGTGATAAAGAAGAATAAGCCTGCACGTGTCCAATATCTAGACACATAGAAAAACTAGGGTGGTCTACTTGATCAATCACCTCCCTAATCGGCCAGTAAGCTTCCTCGTACACATTTTCAATATGCACCTGAATCTCCTGGTCTTTCGTCGCCATAAATTCTTGCCAAAAACGGATGCTGTTTCCCAGCCACCCCTCAATATAGTAGGTAATTGGGATAAACCCCGAATGAAAAATAATACGATCCGCCCCAAGTGCTCTTGCTATGTTATAAGCATGTTCAAAACGTGCCATCGTTACACAGCGTATCTGTGAATCAAAGCTCGCAGGTGCCAGGTCAAAGAACGGCCCATGCACTGCTAGTGGTCGCTCCTTGATCTCAGGCATGAGTGCTTGCACATAGGCAGCTACACCCTCTTCTTTTGTATCTAGCACAGTAGCTATACTGAATTCGATCGTCTCGATCCCTACTGGATAATCCTTTAGGACCTCTTGAAATTTTTTGGCTTCTGTAAGGTGTGAAATATAGATTTCCCTAGTTTTATTCATAAACGTATCCTTATTCTGTAATGTTATTTCCAATCATCTTATAACATAATACCACAAACCAGATCAAACTGCCTCCCACAAGAAAATGTGCGAGTCCTGCCATATGGTTGAGCCCTGCCATAGATGTTCCAAGTACTTGCATTGTACCTCTTGTAATAAACATCGCCATCATATAGACAAAAGAACAGTTATAAACAATAAACCATGCTTTTGCATGCTTTACTGCTGAAAACTTAAAGTTTTTCTCTAAGATTAGGAGCATCATGCCCATAAGGAATCCTAATACAAGAATGTGTGTGTGGCTCACACTCAGAAGTGTCTTGCCTTCAAATCCACTCATTTTTGTAAACTCTCTGTAGAATACTCCTGCTACTAAACCTAATACTAAATAAAATGTTGCCATATGAAGATATTTTTTCATACAACTTACCCCCTTCATCGTTATGTATCATATATATGATACAATTGTCTCCGGTATTATATCATAGTTATTATCTTTTAGTAACAACTTTTTAAAACTTTTTATTTTTATTTTTACCTTCTATCATTGACATCCCAAAATCATTTGTTTTTCAAAAAAATACCTTCATATATAAGATCTTTCATATACAAAAAGACCCAGCCCAATTTAAACGAGCCGAGTCTTTGATTATTTAATAAATATAGCTGTGTGGATTGATTGGACTTCCGTTCTTACGAAGCTCGAAGTGTACATGGTTTCCTGTTGAGTTCCCTGTACTTCCTACAGCTGCAATATTTTGTCCCTTAGATACCTTTTGTCCTACACTCACATAGAGGCTACTATTGTGTGCATAGTATGTACGGTAACCATTCTCATGGTCAATAATGATCATCTTGCCGTAACCACCATTATTATAGCCTGAATACACAACTGTTCCAGATGCTGATGCATAGATCGGCGTCCCTGCCGGCGCTGCAATATCGATCGCACGGTGGAAGCTTCCCCATCTACTACCATATGGTGAAGAAATGCGCCCTGCACCATTGAGCGGATGCATGAACTGCCCACTATTAGATGGTTTAACTGTTGGCTTTGATGAACTGCTATTATTCGATGAACTACTATTATTTGATGATGAACCTGATGGTTTAGTTGGTTCTGGCTTTGGCTTAGGTTTTTCTTTTGTCCCATAAGCCATTACTGTTGTCTTTGGTTTCTTGAGGATCTTTTCTGAAATCCCCTCACGACTTACTTCTTTGCCATTGATTTTTGTCACATTAACAGTGATTTCTTTCATCCCATCATGCCCTTGTTGGTAGACTTTCGTCTCATCCTTGTAGAGGTCAGAGAATTCTACATATTCAATCTCTCCAGGAATCAATTCCTTGAAAGTTGCTTGCTCTACAGTTGAGATAGATAAGATCGGATCTGGCACTTCAAGCTTGATCAAATCTCCAATTTGCATCTTACGTTCATCGACAATCTGAGGATTGATCTCTAGGATATGTTCCATAGTTGTCCCATGTTTCATCGCAATATCCCAGATATTATCCCCTTCTTGCATCTCATACTCTACAATTTCTTCTTTGTTGCCAAGAAGTGTTTCTACCGCCTGCTCTGCTGTTAGCACTTGATCTTCTGCAACATATGTACTCTTTACAGTTACTTCTTCATTGAAGTCAAAGTTTTTAATGTCACGTTTCCCTTTTTTACCTTCTTTTTCTTCAGCCTCTTTTTTTGCGGCCTCATCTACAGCGATCTCTCCAACCTTGATAGCAGTCTCCGTTTCAGTCAGTGGCTTAGCTTCCTCTACTTCTACAACCTCTACAGCAGATGTACTCTGTGTATTTGGCTGCTCTGTCTCTGCCTTAGCTTCCTCTGTCTCTGGTGTCTCTGGTTTTTCCTCTGCTTTTTCTGTCTTCACACTCTGTACATCAAGTGTAATCTCAGACTCTCCTGGCAAATGCTGCTTTGCAATCTCAGCAAGTACTTGTTCTGCTACTGCTTCACTCTCTACAATGGCATAAGGTTCTCCATCGATCAAAATCTCATAAGCCTCAATATCATAGCTAACAACATCACTGAGTGTGGCAACAACTTTTTCCCCTGCACTGATCTCATTTGGTTTACTATTGACATGTTCTACTGCAACTTCTTCACGAATTGCAATATCCACACCTTTTTCTTCTTTAATATTTTTAACGATTGTTTCTAATGCTACTTTCGCCTCTTCTTTTTCTTTAACAACTGTTACAACATTGCCATCTACTGTGATCGCATATGAGTTTTTTCTAAGTCCTACCCATCCAATTGTAAGGCACATAATCGTTACGCCTGCCACAATTTGGTAGGTTGTTTTTTTAATTTTTATATGTTCAATAAAAGCCTTCATCGTCAAGTTTCCTTTTGTTGTATTTATATTAAATTTATTACATACTTATTACATCTATTCATTTTAGCAAATTCTTCTCGTGATGTAAACTGTTAGAAATTTCACTCAGGCATTTCTACATCCCGCTAAACCTTATGAAGCGCCTGATTTCCATCAGACGCTTTGACTTTTACCTATTTCACAGCACTATCTACCATCCCTTGAATGAAATATTTCTGTAATGCTAAGAAAATGATAACCATAGGTAGCGCTGCAAGTAACGCCCCCGCTGCAGCTGCATTGAGATTACTTTGAGTTTGTGAGAAGAATGAAGACACCGCAAGTGTAAGTGTTCTTACCTTCGGAGATTGGAGAATATAAAGTGAGAATTGATAGTCGTTCCAAAAGCTCCCGGCACTCAAAATCACAACAGATACAGTAACTGGCTTGAGTAGCGGTAAGATGATGCGATAAAAGATCTCAAAGCGATTACAGCCATCAATCAGTGCTGCCTCATCAATATCTCTGGGAATTGTATCCACAAAGTTGGCATAGAGAAAAATGCTTACCGGAAGCTGGAAAGTCGCCACTACAATGATGAGTGAAGAAAGTTTACTTGTACCGCCCCATGAAACAATCATAGAGTAGAGTGGCACTAAAATACTTAGTGGGGGCACCATCATCACACCCAATATAATCTTGAGCATCTTTTTGTTAAGCCCTGTCTTATAACGCGCCAATGGGTAGGCTGCCATCGCACCAATCAAAGTTACAAGGGTTACAGCGCAAATTGTAATGACTGTGCTATTGGCAAGTCCTAAGAGGATTTTACCTTTTTCAAGTGCAATCTTGATATTATCTAAATAAAGATAGCCTGGCATCACCCATCTCGAACTCAGATCCCCTGGTGACTTAAACGCCATGCCAATCAAAATATAGAAGGGAATAAAATGAATCACACAAATGAGGGCGGCGATCACGTACCAGCCAATCCCATGTTTTTTGTTCGTTCTTGCTACCATCAATACTCCACTCCCCTCTTATCAAAGAATTTCATACAAATCAGGCTCACAACCATAATAAAAACAAAAGTAAAAATACCTATTGTTGCTGAGAACCCAGCATGCTGCATTCTGAAGTATGCATTAGTTACCAATGTAGATAAGGAATGTGTTGCATAACCTGGCCCGCCGCTTGTCAAAGACATGATGATATCAAACAACTTAAGTCCACCGATAATATTAAGGATCACGCTAGACTTGATCGCTGGCATCAAAAGGGGTAATGTCACATGTTTGAACATCGCCCAGCGCCCTGCCCCATCCAGCTCTGCCGCCTCAAAATACATCTCCGGTATAGACTGTAACCCTGCTAAATAAAGAATCATTGCAATCCCACAGTACTGCAACACATTGATCATCGTAATAATTACCACACCACCTGAAGGCGTTGCTAGCCAATCTACAGGTACCTTACCAAAAAGTGACATCACATCATTGAGCGCCCCTCCATCAAATTGAAAGAAGAAATAGAATACATAACCCATAATCAGTGGTGCAACCATCACTGGAATATAAATAATCGTGCGCACAATACTACGCCCTCTATGTGGTTTATTCAAAAAGAGTGCATAGGCAAGCCCTATGATATTTTGGAAAACTGTACTACCAATCCCATAGATGAGTGTGTTCACAAAAGCAATCCGTACAAAATCTGCTTCAAACAATCTTTTATAGTTGTCTAGGCCGACATACTTATAACTTTGTGAGTAGCCATTCCAGTTGGTAAAACTAATACGAATACCATCTATAAAGGGATAGACAACAAAGACTATAAATAAAACAAGTGCTGGTACATACATCAAATTAATGCTATTTTTGCGAAACCATCTGCTTATGGTTGCCATATCTTTACCCCTCCTTTTTTCTAAGGAAGGCTAGAGCATCGCACTCTAGCCTTCTCTTCTTTATTGATTGAATTTATCCGTGAAGCTTTGTTCCATCTGCTTAGTTGCCTCCGAAATAGCAGACTCACCTTTCATGATAATATTGGCACCTGTGATACAGAAATCATCCCACATACCACTTGGCAAGTATTCTCTATCAAAGTAAGGTACTGTTTGCACGTCTGTGTATTTTTGATAATACTCAGCCAAAGATCCCATATCTGATTCTACACCTTTAAGCCCTGCTGGAAGTGCGTTGCTAGATGCAACACGTGATACATTTTCGGGGCGTGCCAAGAAATCAAGAAATGCAACAGCAGCATCTTTGTTCTTAGAGTCTTTCCATACACCTACAGCTGTACGCTCACCAGCCATCAGGTATGGTGCATCACCATCATATGCAGCTGGAATACTCATCATACCAAGCTGCACGTTTGCATTCATTTTTTGTGCTTCTGTAATCGCACTATTGCCGTAGAATTCAAAGGCTACTTTATCTTCTGCTAAGCCTTTGATCCCAGCCATATAGTCTGCTGTGAGTGCATCTTGATTGAGGAAGCCACTCTTACACCAGTCAGCAAGTTTTTGATTGATCTTATCCCACTCTTTCCAATCAAATGTGCCACCTTTGAGCGCCTCCCCTGCATTGTGATCTTTCGCAGTAATATAAAGAGATGGGGCTACCCAGTCAAAATACTGTCCAATTGTCCAGCTATCTTTCCCACCGATATGAATAGGGGTATAACCTGCACCTTTTACTTTACCCATAGCTGCTTCAAAATCTGTCCAGGTCTTGATATCATCTACGTTCACGCCTGATGATTCTAACACTTTCTTGTTGTAGACGATCCCTGCTAAGTCTACATCCATTGGTAGTACGAACATCTCACCACTCGCATTTGTAATGATTGGTTTGATGGATGGACTAATATTATTTGCCCAAGGCTGGTCGTTGACAGGCATGAGGTATTCACTATACCTTGCTACAGACCATCCATGTGTTGTAAAGACATCTGGAAGGTCATTTGCTGCCATCTTAGTTTTCATCACTTCCTCATAGGTACTACCAGGTGCAATAAACTCTACCTTGACACCTGTTTCCTTGGTAAACTCTCCTGAGAGTTCTTCCAAAAGATCTGCCTGTGCCCCTATGATATTAGTCATAAATACAATTTGACCCTCAAGTTTTTTCTCATCCGTCTTAGGCGTTTCTGCTTCTGTTGGTGTCACCGTTGTCTCTGTCTTTGTTTCCTCCTGCTTGGGTTGCTCAGGTGTTGGTGCTGGTGCTGATGAGCAACCGGTTGTGGCCGTAGCCCCTACTACTGCACAAACTAATAATGCTCCAAACTTCTTCGCGATTTTCATTTTATTACCCCCCTGGTATTTTCTATAGTCTTACTATACCATTTTGCTATTTCCTTGATAATGACACATTATTATAAAAACAGGGCTCTTTTTTGCACTTCGTACAAATCAAGAGCCCAATCCATTATTTTTTTAGAAGTTTTTCTTCATTTCAGAAGGATAACACCCGTAGACTTTTACAAAGGTCTTGGTGAAATAGCGGGTACTATAATACCCTACCATTCCTGCTACTTCTCTTACAGTAAGCTGTGGATTGATCTCCATAATATGTTTGGCATGTTTCATACGAATTTTGATGAGATAATCAATGAACTTCTCACCGCTTTTTTGGTGAAAAAGACGACTCGCATAAGCAGGTGTGATATCAAACAAGTCTGCAAGATCACCTATGGCCAGATCTTCCATATAATGTACACTAATGTAGCGTTTCATCTCCTCTAGCACGTCTCTTCCTTCCTGTACCATTGTGTTTTGGGAAAGAAGAATTTCCTTCTGATAAGCCTTGACTTTCTTTTCTTTTTCCTCTTGGATACGCAAAACTGTTTCTTTGAGACTACACGGTTCTATAGGTTTGAGTAGATAATCCGTCACCCCTAGCGTAATCGCTTCTTTGGCATACTCAAACTTTGAATAACCTGTCAAAATCACCCAATAGGTTTCTGGTACAATCGTTTTTGCCTCTCTAATAGTCTCAAGGCCGTCTTTACGTGGCATCTTAATATCTACAAAAATCACATCAGGCTTCACAATCTCTAGAAGATCTACCAGTTCTACACCATCTTTTGCTTCGCCTGCATACTCCAAAGGTAATCCTAAATCCTCTATCGCAAGCTTTAGTCCCAGTCGAATCATACGCTCATCATCTGCAATCACATACTTTAACATCGCCTCCCCTCCTCATAAGGTATAATGATGGTGGTTGTGGTTCCTACACCTATGACACTTTCTACATGAAAAATACTTTCTGGATAGATAATTTCAAGTCGCTGTTTGATATTATGTAAGCCCTCTCCCGGCTTCATATAATCTTGCTTGACATCAAACCCCGCACCAGTATCGCTAATTACAATCCCTACATAATGTTGTCCATCTTTGAAGGGTACCTCCAAAAGATGCACATGCACCTTTACCTGACATACCTCACCACTTTCCTCCAATCCATGTACTATGGAATTTTCTACAATAGGCTGAAAAAGAAGCTTTGGAATCGTTTGATCCGAGACGCTCTCATCCAATATCAATTCATAATCCAAACGCTCCTCAAACCGTAGTCTTGAGAGTTCTAGATACTGTCTGATAAAAGCTATCTCACGCCCTAATGTTGTCTGGGATTGTTTTTCAAAGATATAACGCATCATTCCCGTTAGTGCCAAAATCCCCTCTTGGAGTATCTCCTTCTCCCCTAACCGATTGAGGGTGATAAATACCGATAAGGTATTGTAAAGAAAGTGCGGGTTAATCCGTGCTTGTAATGCTTCATACTCTGCATTTTTTCGTGCAAGTGCCTCCTTATATTCTTGGTCAATATGTTGCTTGACTTTACGCTGCATATGATTGAGTGCATCTTGCAGCACTTTAAGCTCAATCAAATTGGTTTTGACCTGAATAGGTGTATCAAAATTACCTTTTTCAATGCCCTTGATCCCCCTAAGAAGCTTGTTAAATGGGTCCACAATACATCTTACGATCAAACCATAAACAACCAGCGCTAACGCAACACATCCTATCATGATATGAAAGGTCATCTTAAAGAGCGTATCAATCTTTTCTTCAATCTCTTTCTTTGGAGAAAGAATCTGTACTTCCCACTGTGTACGCCTCAATTCATTGGTAGAAACGACATAATCCTCATAGGTAATCTGACCACAGTCAACACGCTGTACTTCTTCCCCTAACACTGTGGCATACGTTACCGCTCCTGTAGCATCTGTTAGGATGATAATCGTCCCATCTGAGAAGCCAATATCACCCATCATATGCTGGATATACTCCCCATTGCCATCTGCTTTGATCACCCCTAGTATACGATTGGTATTATAATCCTTGAGGACTTTGACAACAGAAAACACATTCTCATCCCCATCACTATAATACGCTGCTTGATGCATCCCATAATACGTATTGCGGTCGACATTGCGAATGGTTTCATTGTACCAGTCTTGGTGCGCCGGACTCCGATCCTCATAGATTTTCACCTGATCATACTTCTCACAGACAATAAATATTTCTCCCCCAATCGAAAAGCTTACACCTTTCACCTGATTGCCTACATACATAAAACTTTTAGGCACAATATAATCTAAGCGATTGTATACCAATTGGTTTTGAGCACTTTCACCACTTCTTAAATTTTTCTCAACCTCTTTGATCGCCCTTAGAAGTTCAATATTCGTATAGGGCGCAAGGGTAAGACGTTCTAATTCTAATATGTAACTATCTAGGTTATACACGAGCAAGGCAGCTGTTTGCGAATTTGACTTCATGATCTCTGTTGTTAATTGTTTTTGAAAAAAAGTAGCACTTAATCC
>JBOFIR010000172.1:0-10985 GCA_051650265.1 Cellulosilyticaceae bacterium | reverse complement strand
GTGCCAGCTGAACTAGAATCTGCACCGGCCCTGATCGCCTGGGCTTCTTATGGAAAGACGATGCAAGCGATCAAACATGGGACACTCTCTTCAAAATCACTCTATTTTGACCATAGTCTTGAGGCAGGGGATATTGACTTCTTTGTAACAAGAGGCTATGCATTTATTATTCCTGATCCAAGAGGGATTGGTAAGTCTGAAGGAGAGTTCTTGGGTGTATATAATCCTCAAGAGCAAGAAGATATTTATGATGTGATTGAATGGCTGGCAACAAGGGAAGCTTGGTGTAATGGCAAAGTGGCAATGCTAGGCTACTCTTACTTTGGGATCATCCAGATGCTTGCAGCTGCGCAGCAACCACCACACTTGACCTGTATCATGCCACTATCTTTTAGCAATGACTATTATCAGCATGGGTATTATGGTGGGGTGCCTAATACGTATATGAGTATGTACTGGGAACTTTGTCCTTCGCCAAATCCAGCCGCATGGTCGAGTAAGCTTTACTCAGAAGAAACACTCAAAGCCATGATTGAGGAGAAAAAAGCAGATCCAGATTTGAAGCCTATTTCTTATTTCTCAAAGATATTTAACACATGGCCACCCAAATATCAACCTTTCTACTTGGATTATTTACTTCATTCAGAAGATGGTCCATTCTGGCGTGCACGCTCCACTCAAAGTATGTATGACAAAGTACAAGTGCCAGTCTACATGAAATGTGGCTGGTCACCAAATGGAAGGTGGAGTGCCCCTGTATTTGATGCGATGAATGATGCACGGCTTGCAGTGCCCAAACGATGCGCGGTGATGGAAGCTTACAATGGCATGGAGTTACCTTACCGCTTTATGAATGAAGAGTCTCTGAGGTGGTATGATTACTGGATGAAAGGGATTGATACAGGGATCATGGATGAACCCCCATTCAAGATCAATATCGTAGGACGTGGGTATCGCTATGAGCATGAGTATCCGCTCAAACGTACAGAATGGAAGAAGCTCTATCTTAGAACATTTGGTGAACTGCGCTGGGAAAAAGATCCTGAGGGAGAATTACCACCTGATAGTTTTACACACAGACCACCGAGTATCACAGATAAATTTGAGGCAATCACTTACCGTTCACCAATGTTTACGCGGCCAACAGAATTTACAGGGCCAATTGAGCTTCACTTGTTTGCATCTATTGATGCGTCAGATGCCAATTTTATTGTGAAAGTATGGCAGATCACACCTGGTGGTACCCGTCTGCCAATCTCAAGATATGGTGCACTACGTGCTTCTCATGCCTATGACCCGAGCGTTCACAGCTTGCAAGGCCAGCACATGACCATACCAAACGTGTACCTGTGGAGCCAGGGAAGATCAATGAGTATATTATAGAAGTCAATCCAATCGGTATGGTCTTTGCGCCAGGTACTTATATGGAACTTGAAGTGACTTCTATGGATGCTTTTGAATACCAAGGACATTCATGGACTGGAAAAGTAGGGGCGATGGGGCCAATACCAAGTGGCACTACCATCAATTATAAGATCTACCGTGATGCAGAGTATCCATCTTACCTGTTGTTACCATATATTCCACAAACACCAGGTGACTTGTGGTTACAAACGATTGAATAAAACAGAGTGTCACATAGAGGGGGCATGTTATGTCAAATAATCCGTATAACAAAACAATTAGCGGTCGTATTGATACAATGAAGGTTGGGGGATGGCACTGGCGTTTGGTTTTCTTATGTATGATCGGTGTCATGATTGTTAACTATGGGCTAACCTCTTTGCCAATGGCGATGCCTTTGGTCATCAAAGAGTGGGGGCTTAAGCCTTTTATGATTGGGACGCTGATGTCTGCAAGTTCATTAGGCCTTTTAATAGGAGCCTTTGTATTTGGGGCATTAGCGGATGTGATTGGACGCAAAAAAGCATTAACCATTACCACGTTGATTTTCGCCATCGGAATTGGGATCTCTACATTTGCAAATAACTTTACCACACTCTATATCATTCGCGTGATTGTAGGGTTAGGTTTAGGTGGTTTTATTCCTGTGGCACAAGCGTATGTGAGTGAGTTTGCGCCTTTTAAAGTGAGAGGACGCTTCATGGGGATCTTCTCTATAGGCAATGGTGTAGGGTATGTATTGGCTGTTGTGATGGTGATGATTCTTGGCGGTTTGCCAAATGGATGGCGCTGGACATTTGCACTTTGCGCGGTATTGGGGTTAGTATTTATTCCTTTTGCATGGAAGATGCTTCATGAGTCTGTTAGGTACTATCTCACCAAGAAGGACTATGTGAAAGCTTTAGAAATTGTAGAAGATATCGAAAGACGTGTACTTGGACAGATCACAGTGCCTAGAGAAGAAGCTCTAGACGCCGCACAAAAAGGGCAAGGCGTCCTCAAGCAAGCAAAAGCGCGTGATCTTTTCACAAAAGAACTCATCAAAAACTCTATTCTGGCGATTATTATTGCATTTATTACTAACTATACGTTCTACGGCTTTATTCAATGGCTCCCTACTTTCCTCACCAAGGAAATGGGATATACCATTACTTCAGGGTACACCTTTACCTTGATTGCAGCGATTGTTGGTACAGGGACACCAGGTCTTGCAGTAGGCTTTTTGAGCGATGCCATTGGGCGTAAAAAGACATTGATGCTATGTATGGTTGCTTATGCAATCGTTGGATTTGTATTCCTCGCTTTTGGTGGTTGGTGGATTCTACCTCTTTATTGGTTTTCTTCTGCCATGTCTTCACAACTCTATGTCTATACACCAGAACTTTTCCCAGCAGCACTTCGTGGCACAGGCCTAGGCCTTGCTGGAAGTATTGGGCGTATTGCAGGATTTATTGCACCGATGGCTATTGGCGCAATTGTGCAAGGCTATGGTCTTACCGGCGTATTTTGTACAAATGGTGTGATCTTGGTCGTAGGCGCAATTATTGTACTCGTTATGGGTGTTGAAACGAAGAAGATGGCACAGCAATAAAGGGAATAAGTAGTTGCTTTGAGAGGCTAAGAACTGAGCAGTTCTTAGCCTCTTTTAATAAAGAAACATTCCAAAAAAACTATAGCGGAGAAGACTAAACATTAAGCAGTAAACATATATTGTACGAGGAGGTGAAGGTGTTATGGATTTGATTGTATTAGCACCAATAGGGGCAGTGATTGCTCTGATATTTGCAGGGTATTTTGCATGGAAAGTCTCAAAGTACGATGAAGGAACGGACAAGATGAAAAGCATCGCGGCTAGTATTCGTATCGGGGCGAAAGCGTATTTGAAAAGGCAGTACAGAGGTGTTTTGATTTTCTTTGCAATTTTGTTTGTGGTGTTACTGATTTTAAGTTTGTTAGGTTATGTGAATGTCTTTATTCCTTATGCATTTTTGACAGGTGGTTTCTTCTCAGGGCTTAGCGGCTTTTTGGGGATGAAGATGGCCACGTCATCCAACGCAAGAACAGCAAATGGGTGTAGAAAAAGCCTCAATACAGGACTTCGAGTGGCATTTTCGAGTGGTGCTGTCATGGGCCTAGTTGTTGTTGGTTTTGGGCTACTGGATCTGAGTATTTGGTATTACATATTGGATTGGTACTATAAGGCACTTCCAGTAGCAGATCGTATTGCAAATATCACCTCAACCATGCTTACTTTTGGTATGGGTGCATCTTCTATGGCGCTCTTTGCGAGAGTTGGTGGCGGCATCTTTACAAAGGCGGCGGATGTGGGAGCAGACCTTGTAGGAAAAGTAGAGATTGGCATTCCTGAGGATGACCCAAGAAATCCTGCTGTTATTGCAGATAACGTAGGCGATAATGTTGGGGATGTAGCTGGACTTGGTGCAGACCTCTATGAGTCTTATGTAGGTTCTATTGTGTCTTCTTGTGCATTGGCAGTAGCAGCAGGCTTATCAGTAGGTGGGGTGACTATTCCGCTGATTGTTGCGGCACTTGGTGTTGTAGCATCTATCGTAGGCACATTTTTTGTGAAGACGGGGGAAGAGGTATCACAAGTGAAACTCTTGGCTGCTCTTAGGAGAGGGGTCTATTCCTCAGCTGTTCTTATTGCAATCGCCTCGTATTTCTTGGTGACACAAGTATTAGGAAAAGAATATATCGGAATTTATTTCTCTATATTAAGTGGACTTGTAGCAGGTTTATTAATCGGGTTTTTCTCAGAGTACTTTACGAGCAGTCACTATAAGCCTACGAGACGTGTTGCAGAAGCGGCGGAAACAGGGGCTGCAACAGTTATTATAGGTGGGATTTCAGTAGGGATGATGTCTACAGCATTGCCAGTTATTGTTGTGGGGATCTCTGTTATCTTTAGTTATATCGTATCAGGTGGGTTTGATAACTTTAATCTGGGCTTATATGGGATAGCGATCTCAGCAGTAGGGATGCTTTCTACATTGGGGATCACACTGGCCACGGATGCTTATGGGCCTGTGGCAGACAATGCAGGAGGTATTGCGGAGATGGCAGGGCTTGAGGGCGTAGTGCGTGAACGTACAGATGCACTAGATTCGCTAGGCAATACAACAGCAGCTACAGGTAAAGGTTTTGCGATTGGCTCAGCTGCGCTCACAGCATTGGCATTTATTGCAGCTTACAAAGATTCAATTGAAATGCTTGCCCAAAAGAACAGTATTGATTTTACCTTTAATCTTTCTATTGTGAATCCACAAGTACTCATAGGGCTTTTCTTGGGTGGCATGCTAACGTTTGTATTCTCAGCATTTACGATGGATTCTGTTGGTAAAGCAGCTGGTAAAATTGTTGTAGAAGTGAGGAGGCAGTTTGCTAGTATCCCTGGGCTGATGGAAGGCAAAGCAGAGCCGGACTATGCAGCCTGTGTAGATATTTGTACCAAGGCAGCTCAGAAAGAATTGATCAAGATCGTGGTGTTGGCTGTCGCATCACCACTGGTTGTAGGTATGCTCCTTGGACCAAATGGTGTAGCAGGACTTCTTGCAGGTGCTACAACAACAGGCTTTATTCTGGCAGTCATGATGGCCAATTCAGGTGGGGCATGGGATAATGGTAAGAAGTATATCGAAGAAGGCAACCTAGGTGGCAAGGGATCAGATGCGCACAAGGCAGCTGTTGTCGGGGATACGGTAGGTGATCCTTTCAAAGATACATCTGGCCCAGCGATCAATATTTTGATTAAACTCATGTCTATGGTTTCTATTGTGTTTGCTATGTTTGTGCTTTCGTTTAATTTATTTAGATAATGACAAAGCCCCTTCAGATGAAGGGGCTTTACTTATGGTGTGGGGAGGGGCAGAAAAGTTTTTACCAATTGTAGATGAGAAGGTTAAGAATAATGTGGAAGTGCCACAGGAAATGAGGGATTTGATGGGAGTGTAAGAGATAAAAGTAATGAGGGCATCTAATTCTAGGGACAAGGTTAGGTGCTTTTATTTTTAGTCGATAGAGTAAGTGTCTGATTGTATAAATTGAAAATAAATAATAAAATTTAGTGAAAGGATTAGTGAGAATTAGGCTACTAGGGGTATTAATAGATGAGAACGTAAGGGAGGCAAATAGAGGATATGACAGATAGAGAATTAATGAAAAAAATAAAGTATCAACCCGAAGAAGGTGTGGGACTGGCTATCAGAGAATACGGGCCACTTATAAAAGGGGTTATCATTAAAACAATTGGCAATACAAAAGAAGTAGATGTACATGAGTGTATGTCTCAAGTGTTTGTGAGGTTATGGAAATATAGTAAAGGTTTTAATGAGGAAAAAGGGTGTCTTAAAAGTTACCTTGTCGCCATGGCAAGGAATGAAGCTTTAAGAGCACTCAAGTATGTACACATAAAAACTCAAGAGCAGACATTGGAGGAATGGGATTTAGGAGTAGAAATTGATATGACTCATGAGATGGCTAAAAAAATGAACAAAGCTATTATTCATGAAACAATAAAATCATTAAAAGAGCCAGATAGACAGATTTTTATAAGAAGATATTTTTGGAGCGAACGAATTAAAACAATAGCTATAGCACTTCAGTTGGACGAAAAGTTTGTGGAAAATCGGTTATATTTAGTCAAGAAAAAATTGAAGCAACAGTTAATAGATAGGGGGATTATCCTATGAGGGAAATAGATAACTTAATAGAAGATATTGCGCTGCATGAAGAGGATTATTTGCATATAGAGGAAGTGCCTCTTACAGAAAATGAATATGAGCGTATTAATAATAGTACGATGTTGAAAATAAATAGGATTCAAGATGAGGAGAAACGAACGACCTCTATAACTAAAAAACACAGCATAAAAAAACAAATAAGGATATTGCTTATTGCAGCGGCATTAATGATTTCCAGCACAACACTTGTCGCAGCTATAGGAAATGGAACAATAGAAGGACTTTTTAGTGTGATATTAGGTGGAAATGCATCGCATATAGGGTCTAGTGGCAAATTAATAGGTAGGAGCAATACAGCAGAGGGAATTACTTTGAGTATAGAGGGCGCTATTGGGGATAAGAATACGATGCAGCTACTCTTTGATTTGAAAAAAGAGAACGAAGAGTCGTTTGATGGAGATCATATCAGATTTGAGGAGGTATTGCTTAACTTAGACGGAGAAGAATCTAATTTGCTGGGAGTCACTTCGTGGTTGCAATATGATGTTATTAAAACAATAGAAAATGATCCATCTGTAAGAAGGCTTCAATTTAAAACAGGATCTATAGAAGAAATAGAAGGTAAAAACGTCACTTTTACAGCTAGAAATATAATAGAATACTCAGAGAATACAAGCGCATCACAAGTCGATTTGGTGAAGTGTATTAAAGAAGATGGTGTAGCTGTAAATGGAGCTACTATCCCCAATAAAGATAGACGGTATAATGAAAGACTCATTGGGGTGGGCGACGAGCAAGAAATAGCTTTTAAGGAGAGTATACCATCACATCTACTCCCACTAGGTAATCTCAATATAATGCTGTATCCTGACTTGCCTAAGTTAAAGCTTGATAATATAGGATTTATAAATGAAGAACTCCACATCAGGATAAATAATCCAATTAAAGATATTGTATTGGAGGATTCAGATGGAAATCAAATAGATTCAAAGTATCAGGTGATAAATGGAGATGTGGGTTATTATGTATACCCAGTAGCGAATAGAGATGAGTTGAGTCAAATAAGTTGTTTAATAAATACTGATAAAGAGATTAAGCGAACTGAAGGGACATGGGAAGTAAGTTTTGCTATGGATACCCAAAGTGAATACAAAATGATAGAGACAGATCTAGAAGTACCTTTGACTAATGTAAGAAATATCGGTGTAGAGCAGATAGAATTCTCTAAATTATCTCTTGCGGTAACCTATAAGGAAGATGAACGTGCATTAAAGTATCCAGACATAAATATTATTTTTATAGATGGAAGTAAGATTCTGGTGAGTGATAAGGATGTAATGATAGATGTTAAGTCGGGTAACTTGAGACGATGTATCTATGACTTTGATAAGCCAATTGATATAGATCAAGTAGGCGTTATCACGATTAATAACATTGAAATCCCTATTAAATAAAGATGCTTGAAAGGAGTAGACATCTAATCTTAGAAATAGGGTTAGGTGTTTTTATTATTTAGGTTTGGAAAACCACATGTTATACATGTGAGCAAAGAAAAAGCAGTGGCGTTAATTATGTAATAAAAAGACTTTCCTTTGAAATAATAGTATTGGTTCGCCAACCACTACAAATCAAAGGAGGTCCAAAATGGACGAAAAAAGTTTAGCACACACGCGATGGAAATGCCATTACCATATTATATTTATACCTAAATATAGAAGGAAGGCAATCTATGGTGATTTAAGAAGAGATATAGGCGAGATATTAAGACGTCTTTGTGAATACAAAAGCGTTGAAATAATCGAAGCCCATGCGTGTATAGACCATATTCATATGTTAGTATCAATTCCGCCCAAATTAAGTGTATCGGATTTCATGGGTTATTTAAAGGGTAAGAGCTCACTTATGATATTTGAGAGACATGCAAATTTAAAATATAAATACGGAAATAGGAAGTTTTGGGCAAAAGGATATTATGTAAGTACAGTAGGAATCAATAAGAAAACGATTGAAAAATATATCAGAGAACAAGAGACTGAAGATATGATGACGGATCAAATAAGCTTAAAAGAATATAATGATCCATTTGCTCACTTGAAAAAAGAAAGCAAAAAGTAGCCAACCACTAATGTAGCGGTTGGCGGTACTAAATGGCACCTTAAGGTGCAGCTGGTAAAGTACCCTTTCAGGGGTGGTTATGATTGGCATAAAATTACACAGCTGTTTAAAAATTCTAGAAAATAATGGTATAATATGTATAAAGTAAGTAGTAGCAGGGGGAGACAATGATTGCAGTGTGGAATAGAAAAGAGGTTTACGTAGGACAATCCATGGAAAAATGTGCAGAGGTGAGACAGGAACTTTCGGATAACGATATTCCGTACACATATAATGCTGTGGATCGTAACAATTCTCAAATAATGGGGGCTAGCAGGAGCGGTAGAGGCACATGGGGGCAAGATAGCAAATATACCTATACCTATTATGTGTATGTGCATAAAAACGATTATGAATTTGCTAGTTTTATTGTTGGGAGATTGAATGGATGAAAGGAGTGGTTTAATGGAGTTTGCAAATGCCATAACAGGCGTACTTATATTTGCGTGGACTTATCAATTAGTAAAAATGGGAGTGGTAGGATATGTAGTTTATTTACTAATTAAGGCTTTGCGAAAATACATCAATAACAATTAGATCAAGTTGAGGGGAGTACACAATGAAAAAAAACATGTTAAGATATGCACTGGCGGCAATGATGTTAATGCAGAGTTCTGTATTTGCAAGTGAGAGTTCAAAGATGATAAAAATTGTACCTGATGATTTATGTATCAATACTTCTTATATGAAAACATTCGATATAGATCAAAGCAAGGGAGGAAGTGTTGAGATTACTGTCACAAATAGTGGGGTGTGCCGAGTGTGGATTAAAGTTAGAATTAATGAAAACTATGTATACTCTAAGGTTTTGAAAAAAGGAGAGTCTGCAACGTACAGGGGGAATTCAGTGGAGGCAAAATATGGAATGAACATAGAAAGTCCCACAGGAGAGAGAATGGAAACAATAATAAATGTGGTGCAATACTAGAAAGTGATATGAGTTTGCTAGTGGTACATTTTTTCACTTAATTACCAATACTAACTATAATAGAGGTGTTGTTTAGGAGCGAAAAAGTTAAAATGACTTAAAAGTGAGTTGTAAGCAGCCTTTTAATCAAATAAATAATTTTTTAAAACAAGAAAAAGCTATATCTAATGAACAAGAAATGTAACAAGTTCAATAGGTATAGCCTTTTTGCATTATTAGAGCGGATGACGGGAATCGAACCCGCGTCCCCAGCTTGGGAATGTGTGGGAAGGCAAAAGTATCACAGTGAGCAAGGCATGATAAATAAAGGGGTAAGCCTTATGTAATCAGGATTTGGCCATAATATGGTAACTATTTTTTTAAGTTTATTTTTAAATTATACACCTAATTTGAAGGTCTTTGAAAAAAAAGTGAGTTAAAAATGAGTTAAAATGAGTTACTTATTAGACTATCAAATATAGATTGTTGTTTTTCGGCACTGGCTCTTTTTGTATCTTCAAGAACGTGGGCATAAACATTTAATGTTGTTTCAATATCTGCATGGCCGAGAAGGACTTGAACAGTTTTTATATTCTCGCCAGCTTCTAATAATCTTGTTGCATAAGTATGTCGTAGTGCATGAAATTTAATGCCCTTATAATCCATTAGATCAGTACCTTGATGATCGGCATAAATAGGATTAATTTTCGCTCGCTTACAAACCCGAAGATGGTAGGTTGATATGTTTCTTGAGTATAGTGAGTTTCCAGAGGAGGTTTCGAATACATATTTTTTATTAAGTTGATCGCTATCTTCACTAGGCTTGTGGGCAATAAGTTTTTCTAATAGAAACTGAGGAATAGGAACTTCTCGGTTGCCAGCCTTAGATTTTGGAGGCTTAGTGATAGCTTGCATAGTGGATTTTCCATCAGAAGTGTATACCCTAGAACGTTTTATACTTTCACATACTCTAATAATTCCATGTTCTAAATCAACATTTTCCCAACGGAGGGCTATAAGTTCACCTTGACGTAACCCTGTAAAAAGAGCAGTTAAAAATAGGAGTTCATGTTTTTCACCCTTAGTTGCAAGAATATAGTCACGTTGTTGATCTTTAGTTAGAATTTCAATATCAGAGCGTTCTTTTTCTTTATTAGGGATAATAACACCTTTAGCAGGATTAATACGAATAAGATTATTTTTTATTGCTGAATTAAATGCAGATAGTAGAACAAGGTAGAACTTTTTAAGGGAAGTGTGTGAAAGATGATTATGTGAATTAAGGAACTCTTGTATGTGAAGATGAGTAACATCTGATACTTGCATTTCGCCAAGGCTTGAAGGAGCTATATAGTTCTTATAGACACCAATGTAAAGTTCAAATGTACTAGCAGATAACTTGTGAATTTTATTAGTAAATAGGTGAGTATGAGTCCATTCGCTAACAGTATATTTGCTTGTTGAAAGCGTAGTGCCATAGTTTAATAAATCGTTGTTGATAAGATCAATCTTTGATTGTACGTTTGCTTTTGTTTTCCCGTAGACAGTTTTGCGTTTGCCAGTTGGCAGTTCTATTTGACCACGCCAACCATATTGTTTTTTAGTACCATCTTTGTCTTTCCTATAATATTTACTTATTGATGCCATTATAATGTCCCCCTCAAGATGCGTATGATAGCCCTTAAACTATCATTTTCTTTGTTGTAATAATTCTAGATAGGCCTTTAAAAGCGCCATATCATTGTCACTAAGGTCAATAAGTTCTGTATCTAAAAAAAGCTTTTTCAACTTTCCTATGGAATCGAATAGGCGCGCTTCTT
>JBOFIR010000171.1:0-6235 GCA_051650265.1 Cellulosilyticaceae bacterium | reverse complement strand
TATTACGCAGAAATTAGATGATGAAATAAGAGAAGAGCTCCATAAGTATGAGGGGATTATTGCTCAGAATGGACGCCGGTTGATCAAGCTTGTCAATAACCTAATCGATACCACAAAGATTAACTCAGGGAACTTTGAATATAAGCCAACCACACAATGCATCGTGAGTTTTGTAGAGGACCTCTGTTTATCAGTTGCTGATTTTGTAGAACGAAATAACCTAGAAATTATATTTGATACAGATGTAGAAGAGAAGATGTTGACATTTGATATGCATCAGATGGAACGTATTATGCTCAATCTCATTTCAAATGCGATTAAATTCAATCAACCTGATGGTAAGATTGAAGTCACTATAGCTACTGAAAATAGGGTAATCATCCGTGTCAAAGATAGTGGGATCGGTATACCACAAGATCGCCTAGAAAGTGTGTTTCAAAGGTTTGTACAAGTAGATAAGAGCTTGCGGCGGGAGAAAGAAGGCAGTGGCATAGGCCTTGCGCTGGTAAAATCTTTGGTGGAGATGCATGGGGGTAAGATTAAGGTAGGAAGTACATTAGGTAAAGGCAGTGAGTTTGTGATTACCTTACCTGATGTGAGTATCCCTGAGGAAATAGAAGCCATTGCACCTGAAGCAGTAACAATGAGTAATAACTATAAAATAGATGTAGAATTTTCAGATATTTATTGTTAGAAGTTGATTATAAAGATAAATAAAAGCATCTCACTTTGCTTGATGGCGTAGTGAGATGCTTTTATTTGTCTATAAGAGAAGAAGTGGCAGTGCGGTGTGAATCATATAGCAAGCAATGCCCATAGAAAAGAGCGCAACAGCATACTTAAGAACAGTGTGGTTTACAGATGAAGACCAGATGGTTCCAAGTGTGACACCGATTGCCTGGGTGATGAAGCTTACAAGGAGTAGTGGCCAAATCGTCATGACTTCACATTGACTGATGTAGCCGATACAGGCAGGCAATGCGATAAAGATGGAATTAAATAAGCTTGTGCCAACTGCGAGGCGAATAGGAAGGCCAAGACTTACAAGAAGTGGCATCACAAGTATGGGACCACCCGCTCCAGATAAGGCACAGATCGTACTTGTCACAAGTCCTAACCCAAAGTTAAAAGGAAGGGAATGGAGACGTGTAGAGACGGGGGTATCTACTTGATGCTTCTGACGAAGTTGCTTGATCAAAATCGAGAGGCCTGATAGGAAGACCACGATATATAGGAGAATCTTAGCAAGTGGTGCAGGGATCAAGAGATTAAGCTGTACACCTAGCCAAGCACCTAGTAGGCTACCGATGCTGAGCTGGATGCCAAGTTTTAAATCGACCTGTTGCTTACGCATATAGCCATAGCCACCGATGAGGCCAGAAGTGAGGAAAGATGTAAAGCTTAAGGCAAGTGACAGGTTGACTGGGAGATTCAAGATCCCCGCATACGTAATGGGGAGTAAGAAGCCTGCAATACCTGCGATCCCTACCAATATGCCGACGATGAGATTGGCGATAATTAAAACTAAAAGCATAGAGTGCCTCCTTTAAGACAGTTGTTTTTCAAAATAACGGCGTGCATTGAAGAGAATCTTTTCTTGATCGAGTGTCAAGACCACACGGTCTTTCATGAGCCATTTGCCATTGACAATCACGTCGCATACATCTTGATGAGAGACGCTTTCAACCAAAGTATTGACCCAGTTATGTGTAGGATAGAGATGGGGTTGATCCATGTCAATACTGATAAGATCAGCGAGGTAGCCCTCTTTTATTTTGCCCAATTGGTGACCCTGGCCGAGGCAGTGTGCACCGCCCTGAGTGGCCATATGTAAGATGGACTGCGTGGGCATGATCTGTGGATCATGGGTAGCAATACCATGGGAGATCTGCATGATGGAGCGGAAAATTCTCATCTCGTTCCAAAGGCTCATACCACCATGAGCAGTGCCATCGGTGCCTAGTCCTACATTGATAGACTTAGCCAGTAGCGCGGGTGTAGGTGGGACACCTTTCCCACAGTTACTATAAGGGCAATGGGCAACTCGGACTTCATTATTTTTCATGAGTTGTTTCTCAGATTCAGAGAGAAATAGGCTGTGGGCACTCAAGAGATGTCCCCCTAGTACGCCAAGAGAATCGAGATATTCAAAAGGCCTTTTTTGAAAATGTTCAAGGCAGTAGTAGATTTCATTGGCATATTCATTCATATGCATATGGACGCCTGTACCAAGTTCCTTAGCAAGATGGAAACTTTCCTCAATGAGCTGCGAAGAGCAAGAAAGTAGTGAACGCAGAGAGAAGAAGACTTGTAGGCAACCCTCATTTTGATTGTGGTATGTCTGATGTAAGTCTAGATTACGCGCAAGAGCAGCTTCCTTAGTGAATTTCATAGTAGGCGGAAGATTACCTTGATCCATAGTGGAATAAGTGAGTGCTCCACGTAAGCCAGAGCCGAGATAGACCTGTGCTGCGTGATGCATAAAACTTCCACCTGCGTCTGCAAAGGCAGTGGTTCCAGATCGAATCATCTCAAGGGCAGCCAATTCTGCACTGAGCGTCACATGTTCCGGGGTGAGAGTGCTTTCAAAA
The DNA here is from genome assembly GCA_051650265.1 of Cellulosilyticaceae bacterium. Taxonomy (GTDB): domain Bacteria; phylum Bacillota; class Clostridia; order Lachnospirales; family Cellulosilyticaceae; genus JBOFEH01. The sequence continues at coordinate 3,644 of JBOFIR010000171.1, read as the reverse complement.
GGAAGCATGATACGTGTCCAAATCATAGGCAGTTCATCTGTAATACGGCCTCTTAATAACTGCTGATTCGTATGCATATGGGCATCAATTAGGCCAGGGAGTATGAGTTTGTGTGTCCCATCCAGTACAGACGTGCTGTGATAGTCCTCATCGATGGTAGCAGTAGGGCCAATGGCCACAATGCGTTGACCTTCAATGGCAATGCTTTGATGATCAATGACTTGAAAATCTGAGCTGAGTAGTGCACAGTCTCGGATAAGGAGGGTACAGGGTTGCGATTGTTTGAACATAATAAGATCCTTTCTCGGTTAAATGGATTGTGTCAGGCTGAGGATAATTTGTGAGATCAAAGCAGAACCGATAAAGGTGCCTGTCATCACAAGAATGCCTAGGAGTACCATCTTCCAACCTTGCTTGGCAAAGGTTTTCACTTCTTGGCCGATCGAAATTCCTGCAAAAGCCCCTACAATTGTAAGTGGCGCAGTAAAGTTGATTTTTGCAGTGGCACTAATCACAAATTCAGCAACGGGTGAAATCGGACAGGCTAGGAGTAACCCAATGATCGAACAATAGGCTACAATCGGAAGTTTAAGTGGTAAGCACTTACTGAGAATAAACCCAATCAGTGCAATACCTAAGAGGACCAGTACGCCTGGTAAAGAGTCTAGAAAGGCTACTTTGAAGCCAACAAAGTTAGAAGTCATAATACCTAGACCCACTACAAGTAGTAAGGCCATACATTCTTTTAATCGCATAATGTGTTCTCCTTTTGAGTCTTTGATGATTTGATGCGTGCATGTAACCGTCCAATTTTCGGTTCTAAGGCGTTGTACAGTTTGGTACAGAGTGGTAAGGCAATAAATAAACCAACGTAGATGCCTGTGACACCAGAGATCGTTTCACTGACACCAGCAAGTGCTACGATTTGGTCAGCATAGGCTGGATAGATCTCTGTCAAACTGGCTGTGGCAGAGGCCATCATAATACCAGCACCTACGCCTGAAGCCATACCAAGGGCATAAGGGTGAAAAAGATTCGTCGCTGCGCAAAGCGTAGCCAAAAAACCGAAGTAGATGGTACCAATCATCCCGCCGATGACATAGATAGAAAGGCTTCCTCGCATCTCATCTGAATCAGGGCCATACACATTACTAATGAGGGCAAGGTTAGTTTCACGGTTGATCGAGTGAACAGCGCCAATGGCTTCACGCTTGAGTCCAAGAAGCAGAGCAATAGGAAGTGCCAAAAAGATCGTGCAGAGATTGCCAAGTTCTTGGAAGAGTAGTGCAGGACCTGCCGAGAGTACTTGTGGGAGATTTGCGCCAGCTGAAATACCAAGTTTGGCAACAAATGGGCAGATGGCGAAGATGACAAGTTTTGAAGCAGCCTTCACTTCCCGCTCTTTAAAAATTTTAAGGACATGAGGACCTTGCAGGATACCTAAGATGAGGGCGTAGAAAATAGGGAATAAAATGAGCTGACCTGGTCCTATGGGGATTTTGATTTGACCGATCGCATCAGCAATAATGAGCATGACAAATGAAATAAGATAGATTTTGTACTCTTTTTGGAAGCGTTCAGTTGTTGAACGATAAGTAAGATTTTCCATGTTAAGCCTCCTTGAAATATATAATGTTAATCTTATTATAAAAAATAGATACGTATTTAAAAAGGACAAATGGGAACTTTTTAAAAAAACTTTAAAAAAATGTTCGGATATTTTATAATAAGATTAAAAAAGATGCGTAAAAGGGAGATTTGAGATGACGTTAGAACAACTTACGAAGCAAGTCCCAGGACTTTCCGACTATTTAGAACATATGCCGGAGTCTGTGAGAGCACATGCCGTTGTGAGGCATCTACCGCCAGGTATGGTTGTCCATCAGAAAGATTTTGAGCTGAAGTATTTTGCCATTGTGTGTACAGGGGAGCACCGTGTGATCAATGAGTTTGAGAATGGTAATATTTTTATGATTGAAAAAAATGAACCCATTGATTTTATTGGAGAGGTCACAATTTTGGCGGGGCAGACAGCTACATCTGTTACGATTGAGACATTAACGCCTTGTACGATTATCCAGATGCCTAGAGAGGACTTTGAACACTGGATTACTGTCGATAATCAGTTTTTGCGATTGGTTTCACAAAAGGTTGCGTTGAAGCTCTATCGTTCGTCTTATAATAGAGGTGCTAAGCTTTTCTATCCTTCTATTTTCTTTTTGATGGAGTATATCGTTCAATATGGGAAGACGCAAGGCATTCAGAAGGATGGTCAATTTGTCATTCAAAAAACAAGAGAGGCAATGACAGAGGAAATAGGCATGACGATCAAAACGCTCAATCGTAGCGTCAAGAAACTCAAAGATGATGGGTTAGTGGGGATTGAGCGCGGTAAGATGACAGTGAGCTATGAGCAGTATAAACAGATGCGCAAAGCGATGCATCGTACCAAAACGTCGTTATGAGAACATCTATGAGCTGAGCTAGTTTATTTAACATAAGTTTAACCTAATACTTATATACATTTAATGTTTAATCCGTATGCTAAGGTCACACAATATAGACTAGAACACTACTGGAGGATGAAACATGAAAAGAACAAGCAAATTTTTTGTAGCAACATCACTGGCAACGCTGATTATGATGCAAAATGCAATACCTATTTTGGCTGCAGAGTCAGGCAAATGGATGAGTGGGGAGTATCACTTACATACAACACAATCTAAAGATGCGGGTGAACGTATTACTACAACTGAAAATATATTGGATGTGGCATTCAAAGAAGCTGATTTTACAACAGGAAGCTGGATGCAAGCTGCACCATGGGAAATGCCAGTACAGGCAACGGATGCAGACGGAGGTGCTTTTGACTACTTAGTCTTAGCGAATCATTTAAGACCGTCATTGAGAGACCCTGAAGGGAAAGCACAGAACTTCGCATTTTATCAAGGACTTGAGCAAGAACTTGCAAAGGTAAAGGCACTTCAGGCACAAGGAAAATACGAAGATAAACTCATCTTCTCAGGCTTTGAGTGGGATATGCCAGGGCTTGATCATGCGGCAGTAGGGATTGTCACACAGGATGACAAAACATTGATCGAAGCAGTAAAAGAATTTGAATACCGCTATAGTAAAGAAACAAAGAACGAGTATTTTACACCAGCAGATGTCACTTATTATGGGAAGCGCTTTAATGCGGATCAAAAACAAAATACACTAGAAGGTGTAAGATGGCTTGAGAGAAATTATCCAGAAAGTTATGTACTCCTGAATCATCCAGCACGTAAAAATGGTGGTAGTTCAGAACTTAAAATTGAAGATATTCGTAAAATGAATGACGTAGCACCAAATATTGTATTTGGGTTTGAAGGAATCTTAGGGAATCAAATGTCCAATGATGGGCGCGGTGAAAGTGAAGAGGTATATGGTGGTGCAGATGGGATGCTTGCTGAAGTAGGCGGTATGTGGGATGCCCTATTAGGTGAAGGTAGACGCTTCTTTGCCTTTGCTAACTCAGATTTCCATTTCAAAGTAAGAAAAGATCCAACAGGTGGTTCTTATAGTGGCTACTGGCCAGGTGAGTACTCCCGTAACTATACATGGGTAGAGGGCAAGACTATGAAGGATCTTGCAGACGGTTTACG
>JBOFIR010000170.1:0-9902 GCA_051650265.1 Cellulosilyticaceae bacterium | reverse complement strand
GTCTTAGGTGTATTTCTATGTACAATTTATCTATGGTCTTTTGTAGATACCATATGGGGGAGCTTATTTGGTATTGTCATGTTAGGTTTTACAGGCTTTATGCCTATGAATACAGTAATCACAACAGCTTTTGGAAATCCATTAGCGATTATGATACTTTATGTGATTATTTTAACAGGTGCAATTACTCACGAGGGCGTATGTGACTATATTGCACGATGGTTTGTGACACGTAAGATTATCAATGGTAAGCCGTGGGTGTTTACATTTATGATCTTTTTAGGGGCATTTATATTGTCTTCTATGACACTGACAACAGCTACTATTTTTATATTCTGGCCAATTCTCTACAGTATGTTTGCGATGTTTGGGATCAAAAAAGGTGATCAGTATGCAACGCAGATGCTAGTAGGAATTGTTATGTCAGCGGTATTTGGATTTGCCTCTACACCATTCAAAGGGATCTTGCCAGGTCTTCTGAGGAACTTTGAAAAGGTAACCGGCTTAACAATTGAGTACTTACCCTATATGGCGTTCGGTATTGTAATCTCTTTGCTCAGCATGGTAGGCATTGTGCTCTTGATGAAATATGTATTTAAGCCAAATGTGGCACCAATCCAAGAAGTTCATACAGAGATGTTTAATAAGAATCCACTGCCTCCAATGAACAGAAGACAAAAGATCCTAGTAGTAGGACTATTAGCTTTTATTGGTTGGGTGTTATTGCCTTCACTACTCCCGGCAGGACCGATCAAGGCCTTCTTTGGAAGTAGCCAAAATGGTATTCCGATCTTGGTGGTAATCTTCTGCTGTATGATTAAAGTTGATGGGAAACCAGTCATTGATTATAACGCAATTGTTGCCAAATATATGTCTTGGTCAGTGGTATTTATTGTTGCAGCAGGTTCAACGGTTGTGGATGCACTAACAGCAGAGGAGACAGGGATTACGTTATGGTTGCAACAAACAGTGACACCACTTTTAGAAGGTAAGACACTTTTGGTATTTACAATCATTATGATGGTGCTTGCAATTATCTTAACCAATGTCTGTAATAACATGGTTATTGGAATGCTCTTCATTCCGATTATTTTCTTGTTTACACAACCACTAGGGATCAGTCCAACACCTGTTACAGTGATGATTCTCTATGTGATCTGCCTAGCTATTGTGACACCAGCAGGATCGGCAACTGCGGCTGTTTTACATGGTAATAGGGATTGGCTTACCCCAAAAGATATCTATAAATATACAATTATTATTAGCTTGATGACCCTTTTAATCACTTTTATTGTAGGGCAGCCACTAGTAAATATACTTTTCTAAATAAATTGTAATCAAATAGAGATAGGAGAAAAGAAAAATGACACAACAAGTTGAAATGAAGCGCGTTAAACATTTAATCACACAGCAATATGAGGCAGAACAAGCATTTTTAGAAGAATTCACAAAAGGTGACTATACACTAGAAGCACCACTGATCAAGGTGAATCCATACCTGATTGCACCACTGACAGCACTTATCATGTTTCGAACATCTGAGTCAGTAAGTGCAACAGTGACTGTCAAAGGGAAGACTGAAGCAGCTGATGTGAGTCATACATTTGGTGAAGCTACAACCCATTACATCCAAGTATTAGGCCTTTATAGCGATTATGATAATACAGTAGAAATCAAGCTTTCAGATGATAGATGTATGACCTATGCGATCCAGACACCAGCAGATCCAGAAAAACTCAAGCATCCAACTAAGATGGAAACAACAAGTGCATATATGGCTGGCAATATGATGTTTGTATCACCAGCAATGTACTCAATTACAGGCGCCTATGACTTTGCAGGAGACTGCCGCTGGTATACAGAGGAAAACGTCACATTCGATCTTGAGCGTATTGAAAATGGACGTATGCTCATTGGTTCATGCCGTTTCTTAGAGAAACCTTATAATACTGTGGGAATTATTGAGTTTGGGCTCATAGGAAAAATCTATACAGAATACCGTATCCCAGGTGGTTACCATCATGATAAATGGGAGATGGAAGATGGCAATATCCTCATTCTGACACAAGACATTCATAGTGGTACAGTGGAAGATCAATGTGTGCTTGTAGAGCGCCAAACAGGTGAGATTCTAAAAACTTGGGATTACAAGAACTTCTTGCCACAAGAAGCTGCAAAATCAGGAAGCTGGAGTGAAGATGATTGGTTCCACAACAATGCACTTTGGTATGATAAGAAGACAAACTCAATCACACTTTCAGGAAGACACCAAGATGTTTTGGTAAATATCGATTATGAAACAAGTGAGCTGAACTGGATGTTAGGTGACCCAGAAGGCTGGCCGCAAGAATTCGTGGACAAATACTTCTTTACACCAGTTGGCCCAGGTGATTTTGACTGGCATTATGAGCCACATGCATGTGTGATCACGGCAGAAGGTGATGTCATGGTATTTGACAACGGACACTTCCGCTCAAAAAATCCAGAAAACTACCTCAAAGGACATGACAACTTCTCTCGTGGGGTACGCTACAAGATTGATACAGAGCATATGACGATTGAGCAAGTATGGCAATACGGAAAAGAACGTGGCTATGAATTCTTCTCTCCTTATATTTCAAACGTAGAGTACTATAGTGATGGCCACTACCTTGTCCATTCAGGTGGAATCGCACAAGAAGATGGGATGACAGTAGAGGGGATTGGAAGCCGTGCGGCACTTCATAATCCAAATATCAAGCTTACTTCGACAACTGTAGAAGTATTAGATGACGAAGTGGTCTTTGAGATGCAACTTGGTGCAAATTATTACCGTGCAGAGAAGATGGCGCTCTACGATGAAAGAGATCAGCTCACATTTGGTAAAGGAAGAATCCTAGGCACATTAGGAAAAACACCGGAGTTTGGTACAGCAATCGAAGGTGCTATTGTCTCAGAGGAGAATGTACCGGCAGCACATAGTGTATGCTTCGAGGAAGAAGAAGACCGTATTGTCTTCCACGCCAAGTTTGAAAAAGGGCAACTTGTCATGCTCATCTTAGAAGATGAAGCAGGTACAGCACATAACTACTATATTTCTACTTCAGCAAGTGAGTCAGCAAATGCCGCAATGTGTGTGGGAACATTCCAAAACACGGATAGCCGTGTGGTAAGATTCAACATCAATAAAGAAGGATTTGCAGGGCAATATCATGCAAAACTCATTGTGGATATGGTACAATATGATCTTGGTGTGAATTTCCAAATATAAGATAGAAAATAAAAATGCCTATTAGGGAAAAACTAATGGGCATTTTTTTCGTCTAAAAATACTAAATATATCTCCTAATCAAAAGAAATTCGATAAGATTCGACGAAAAGTTGCAAAGAGGGAATGGCTATGCTATCATAAAAGCATCATATGAAGTAGAGGTGGCCAATGATAGAAGAACTTAAGACCTTTATAGAAGTTGTAAAATATGAGAATTTTACAAAAGCAGCTAAGAAAGTGAACTTATCTCAGCCTACAGTGAGTCTACATATCAAGAGACTAGAAAGCATGTTTGATACAATCTTGATCCAGCGCTCGAACAAAAGTAAAACGGTTGCAATCACACCAGAGGGGAGACTCTTGTATGAGAAAGGGATTGAACTGCTTGAAACAATAACTACTATTCGCAATGAAATTTCTCAAACCTCTAGCCAGACACGCAAGACACTACGGGTAGGGGCTAGTCTTACTATCGGAGATTATTTTTTGCCAGAGGTACTTAGTAAGTTTGCAGAAGTCAATCCAGATGTAGATATTGAAGTATCTATAGAGAACACCGCAGCAATTTGCAAAAAGGTGAATGCACTTGAAGTAGATATTGGGCTTATAGAAGGGGAGACGGATCAAGTCGGTCTCAAAAAACATTATTTTTATGAAGACTACATGATTCTTGTAGGGGCAAATGGTTCCCCTTTGACACGGCCAAACGTCCGTATGAGTGATCTCAAAAATCAAGTATGGATCAGTCGTGAAGTGGGATCAGGGACACAAGAATATCTCAAGAGTTTCCTTGAACGCAATCAGATTACACCTAAACGTATCATGATCTTTAGTAGTAACTATGCAGTAAAAGAAGCAGTGCGTAAGGGACTGGGTGTGACACTGATTTCTGAGTATGTGGTGGAGCATGCACTCAAAGATGAAGAACTTAGTATTGTACCAGTGGAAGTCAATGAGATGAGACGCTTCTCATGCATTCTGCCAGAAAGCAAGAAGAATTCAGAGACATTAGACCACTTTATTGATGTGCTTGAAGCCTGTGTGAAGTCTATTAATAATTAAGCTATAAAGAAGCTATCTCTATGTGAGAATAGCTTCTTTTTTTGTATAAATCTCGTTAAATATTAATCAATGTTATTTTTTGCACGAAGGGTATGTGTTATATTTGTAACAAGAAGAAGTAAGGAGTGAAAAGTATGATACAATATGATCTGATAATTGTTGGTGCAGGACCAGCTGGTATGACAGCGGCTGTCTATGGGATAAGAGCAAACCTTAGTGTATTGATGATTGAACAACTGGCACCAGGTGGTCAGATGATCAATACCAATGAAATTCAAAACTATACAGGATTTGGAACCGTTAATGGGGCAGATTTGGCCTATAAAATGTTTGAACATACACAAGAACTTGAGATCGAGATGGCATATGGCACAGTAAATAGCATCGTTGTAAGAGATGGGATGAAAGAAGTGAGCTGTGAAGAGGGGATGACTTATATCTCTAAGTCAGTTATTCTTGCAACAGGTACACAGCCAAGAAGACTTGGAATTCCTGGTGAAGATGCTTATGCAGGTGTGAACCTTAGTTGGTGTGCAATCTGTGATGGCGCGCAGTACCGAGACAAAGATGTGGTTGTCATTGGTGGGGGGAACTCTGCGGTAGAAGAAGCCATCTACCTTGCAGGACTTGCCAAAAGTGTAACAATCGCAACGATGTTTAATTTGACAGCAGATGAGAGTGCAAATGATAAGTTTAGAAACCTACCAAATACCACAGTACATACCTATGTAGATATTCTTTCCTTTGAAGGAGAGAGTAAATTAGAACAAGTAAAGATTAGATCCAACCAAACGGGGGAAGAAACAACCCTTACGTGTGATGGTGTCTTTGAATATATTGGACTTGAGCCAACGACATATGCTTGTGGAGATTTAGGGATCTTAGATGAGTACGGGTATATCAAGGTGAATGAAAAGATGGAAACAAGCATCCCTGGTGTATATGGTGCAGGGGATGTAACCGTAAAACAGCTTCGTCAAGTTGTTACAGCATGCTCAGATGGTGCAATCGCAGCACAGGCAGCATCAAAATACATTGAAAAAGAATGGAACTAATAGGAGAAACGATATGATTAGAGAAGTAGATGGACAAGAAGCATTAGCACTTATTCAAGAAGGTCGTGTATTAGTAGACTTTTTCTCAGCGACATGTGGACCATGTAAGATGCTTAATTTTGTATTAGCAGATCTTCAAAAAGAAGTAGAAGACCTCACGATTGTAAAAGTAGACTTTGATAAAAATAAAGAATTAACTGCACAGTACGAAGTGACTTCATACCCAACAATTATCTTATTTGAAGCAGGTGAAGAAGTAAACCGCATAAAAGGTTTACAACAAAAACCAGTACTCAAAAAACTAATTGCGAAATAATAACCAAAAAAAATATGAAATATTAAGTGAAAATCCTAAAAGATGTCTGATAGAATCAGCATGTCTTCTAGGATTTTTCTTGATTATTTAAAAAATTAATAGCTATCATTAGTATTATAAATGGAAAAACCAAAAATCCCCATTCCAAAAATCTTAACCTATGTTAAAATATAAGTGTGTTAGTTAATTAACAAACTAAAAATTCAACTAACTGGGTATTTGATTTAAAGAAACAAACTAAAAAAGGAAACTAATTGTAAGGAAGGATTGGTAAATATGAAAGCAAAAGGTTATATTGCAATTGGGGTATGTCTTGCATTAGCTGTTCTGGCAACAATGGCAGGAAAAGTGCAACACATCGTAGGCGCACCTATGATTGGTCTTTTCGTAGGTATGATCGTAGCAAACATTAAACCAGCAGAAGGCGATTACAAAAAAGGGACTGTATTCGCAGCTAAAAAATTCCTCATGGCAGGGATTATTCTTGCAGGGGCAACACTTGACTTTAAAGAAATCTTAGGATTTGGTGCACAAGCACTTCCACTGATTCTTACAAACTTATGTGTATCTTTCGGTATGGCATACTTTGTAGGAACAAAACTTGGATTAACTCAAAATACAAAATCACTCGTTGGTGCAGGGACATGTATCTGTGGTGGTACAGCAATCGCAACACTTTCACCAATTATTAAAGCGAAAGAGACAGAAATGGCTTACGCTTTAACAGCAATCTTCTTATTTGATATCATTGCAGCACTTGCATTCCCGTACCTTGGACAAATGATGGGTATTACACCAGAGCAGTTCGGTATTCTTGCAGGTACAGCAATTAGTGATACATCTTCAGTAGTAGCAGCAGGGGACACATTCAATACATTACTTGGTAGCGCGGCTGTAGCAGCAAGCGGATCACTTGGTGGTGACCTTGCCGTAATCGTTAAATTAACACGTACAACAATGCTTGTACCAATTGCGATTATCTTCACAATCATCTCAATCAAGCAAACAGCAGCGCAATTAGGTACTGATGGTGCGAGTCAGCAACAATCTATCGGTAAAGTAATCGTAAAAGTATTCCCATGGTTCATCGTAGGATTCTTAGTAATGGCGATCTTTAATACTGTAGGGGTCTTCCCAGCAGCAACAGCACCATTCTTCAAAGATGGTTACAAATTCTTAGTAACAGCGGCTCTTGTAGGTGTAGGTTACAAAATTAACCTGAAAGATCTCTTCACAAAAGGTGTAAAACCAATCATCTTAGGTGGGGTAACATGGGCTGCAGTAGCACTTGTATCCATTACATATGTACTTGTGTTAATGAAGTAATAGTAATCATAAAGAAAACTGATGGTCGCTATAAAGAAACTCAATTAAAAACTAAGTTTTGACTATAGGTAAGTTAAAAAATTAATTATATAATAACTACATGATAATTAATTAACAAAATATTAATTAACAAAAAGCGAAATGGAGGGCAAACAATGGGCTATAAATTAAATTTTGAAACAGTAAATACTCTCTTTAACGAACTTAAAAAAGAGTACAAAATTTATGCACCAAAAAGATTTGCAAAAGCAGGTCGTTATTCAGATACAGACATCATTCGTTATGCTGAGATCAACAACGTAGAAGAGATCGTATGGGATGAGAAATCAGACTACTCTGCGAAAGAAGTGGTAACACCAATCACTCAAACTTTATTCTACTTCACAGAAGATGAATACCGTGAGAGCAAAATCCACGACAAGAAAATCTTAATCTTTGCTAGACCTTGTGATATCAATGCACAACAAAATCAAGATAAGATCTTCTTAGAAAATGGATTTGAAGATACATTCTACAAACGTATGAGAGAAAAAGTGAGCTACGTATTAATGGAATGTACAACTGGCTGGGATACATGTTTCTGCTGCTCAATGGGGTCAAACAAAACAGACAACTACGCTTTAGCTGCTAAATGCGAAGATGGCAATGTTCTTTTCAACGTAAAAGATGAAGCTTTCGCTCCTTTATTCGCAGATAAAGAAGAAACTGCATTCGATGTAGCTTTCATCGAGAAAAATGAAGTTTCAGTAACAATCCCAACTATTCCAAACAAAGAGGTTCTTAACAAACTTAAAGAACACGAAATGTGGAATGAATACAACAAACGTTGTGTTGGTTGCGGTAGCTGTACAATCGCTTGTAGCACATGTACATGTTTCACAACAACAGACGTGATGTACAATGAAAACGCAAACATTGGTGAAAGAAGAAGAACATCTGCGTCTTGTCAAGTTAAAGGATTTGACGAAATGGCTGGTGGACATGACTTCAGACATACAATGGCTGATCGTTATAGATACAAAACACTTCACAAAATCCACTCTTACAATGAAGCATTTGGCCAAGGTCATATGTGTGTAGGTTGCGGTAGATGTACATCTAGATGTCCAGAGTTTATCTCATTCACAGCAACAATTGAAAAAGTTGGCAAAGCTGTTGAAGAAATCTGTGGAGGTAAAGAAAATGCATAATAACGTAGTAATGCCACAAATGTGTGAAATCATTAGCTTTACACAAGAATCAAAAACAGAATTCACAATCAGAGTAGCAACTGATCTTCCAGTAGCTCACGGTCAATTCTGCCAATTATCACTTCCAAAAATCGGTGAAGCACCAATCTCTGTAAGTGATTACGGTCAAGGTTGGATGGACTTTACAATCCGTGCGGTTGGTAGAGTAACTGATGAAGTATTCAAACTTAAAGCAGGAGACAAAATCGGTATCCGTGGTGCATACGGCAAAGGTTGGCCAGTAGATCAATTCGCTGGTAAAAACGTTGTTGTCATCGCTGGTGGTACAGGGGTTGCTCCAGTAAAGAGTATGCTTAACAAATTTGCAGCTGAAGAAGGGTACGCAGCAAGCGTTAACTTAATCGCTGGTTTCAAAGATGAAGAAGGTATTCTTTTCAAAGATACATTAAAAGTATGGGGCGAAAAGTTCAACGCAATCTTCACTTTAGATAGAGATGAAAAAGAAGGCTTCAGAACAGGTCTTGTAACAAAATTCATCGAAGAAATCCCATTCAAAGACTTTGGCGACAACTACGAAGTTGTAATCGTTGGACCTCCAATGATGATGCACTTCACAGGTCTTGAGTGTGTGAAACAAGGTATTCCAGCAGAGAAGATCTGGGTTTCATTCGAAAGAAAAATGTCATGTGCAGTTGGTAAATGTGGACACTGCCGTATCGACGAGACATACGTATGTCTTGAAGGACCAGTATTCAACTACACTGTAGCGAAAAACTTATTAGACTAGGAGGCCACTATGAATCACGATATTGATGTTAAAAAAACCAGAATTAACTGCTACCGTCAATCTAAAGTAGCAGGAGAGTTCATGCTCCAATTACGTGTTCCTGGATCAATCATTGATGCAAAACACTTACAAGCAGTTCAACATATCGCTCAAACATGGGGTGATGGCACATTCCACATCGGTATGAGACATACACTTAACATGCCAGGGATCAAATATGAGTACGTTACACTTGTTAACGAATACATCAACGAATACATTAGAGAAGTAGAAGTTGTAGAATGTGGTGTTAACATGGAAACAGAGGGTAAAGGTTACCCAACAATCGGTACACGTAACATTATGTCATGTATCGGTAACACACACTGTATCAAAGCAAATGTAAACACACATGAGCTTGCTAAGAAGATCGAAAAAGAAGTATTCCCAAATCACTACCACATCAAAACAGCTGTATCTGGTTGTCCAAATGACTGTGGTAAAGCACACTTCAATGACTTCGGTGTAATCGGTATTGCTAAAATGGAATACGATGCTGACCGTTGTATCGGATGTGGCGCATGTGTAGACGTATGTGATCACCATGCAACACGCGTACTTTCACTTGTAAACGGAAAAATCGAAAAAGACACTTGCTGCTGCGTAGGCTGTGGTGAATGTACAATCGCTTGTCCAACAAGTGCATGGACACGTAGTGACCAGAAATTCTACCGTATCATGCTTGGCGGACGTACAGGTAAACAATACCCACGTATGGGTAAAATGTTCGCTAACTGGTTAACAGAAGACGTGGTTCTTGCGATCTTCAGAAACTGGCCAAAATTCTCTGCTTGGGCACTTGATTACAAGCCAGTTTACTTACACGGTGGACACTTAATCGATAGAGCTGGATACATCAAGTTCAAAGAAATGATCC
>JBOFIR010000169.1:0-2504 GCA_051650265.1 Cellulosilyticaceae bacterium | reverse complement strand
CAACTGAATAATTTGCGACTTGCATAAAAAAGGGGTGTACCAAGGCAAATGAACCTTAGACCAGAAGAAATCAGCAGCGTTATTAAAAGTCAAATTAATAACTATAAAGCGCACCTTGAAGTTTCTGAAGTAGGTACTGTTATGCAAGTTGGGGACGGGATTGCACGTGTGCATGGTCTTCAAAAAGCAATGGCAGGCGAACTTTTAGAGTTCACAGGTGGGATCTTTGGTATGGTACTTAACTTAGAAGAAGACAACATTGGGGTTGTTCTTTTAGGTTCAGACCAAAATATCAAAGAGGGCGATCCTGTTAAATCAACAGGTCGTATCGTAGAAGTACCAGTAGGAGATGCAATGCTTGGACGTGTTGTGAATGCACTGGGTCAACCAATCGATGGTAAAGGCCCTATCGCAGCAACAGGATTCCGTCCAGTTGAGCGTGTTGCATCAGGGGTTATCGACAGAAAATCTGTAGATACACCACTTCAAACAGGACAAAAAGCAGTAGATGCCATGGTTCCAATCGGACGTGGACAAAGAGAGCTTATTATCGGAGATAGACAAACTGGTAAAACAGCACTTGCAATTGATACAATCATCAACCAAAAAGGTCAAAATGTAAATTGTATCTATGTTGCAATCGGACAAAAAGCATCAACAGTTGCTCAAATCGTTAAAACACTTGAAAAATCAGGTGCAATGGCGTACACAACTGTTGTTGCATCAACAGCAAGTGAGCTTGCGCCACTTCAATACTTAGCACCATATGCAGGTGTTGCTATCGGTGAAGAATGGATGGAACTTGGTAAAGACGTACTGATCGTATACGATGATTTATCCAAACATGCGGTTGCTTACCGTACAATGGCATTACTTCTTCGTAGACCACCAGGCCGTGAAGCTTACCCAGGGGATGTATTCTACCTTCACTCAAGACTTCTTGAGCGTGCGGCGAAACTTTCAGATGAAAAAGGTGGCGGTTCTATTACTGCACTTCCAATCATCGAGACACAAGCGGGAGATATCTCAGCTTATATCCCAACAAACGTAATCTCTATCACAGATGGACAGATCTTCCTTGAGACAGAACTCTTCAATGCGGGTATTAGACCAGCGGTTAACCCAGGTCTTTCAGTATCACGTGTTGGTGGGGCTGCTCAGATCAAAGCGATGAAGCAAATCGCAGGTCCTATCCGTGTGGAACTTGCACAATATAGATCCCTTGCATCATTCGCTCAATTTGGATCAGATTTAGATGCAGCAACTCAAAATGCTCTTGCACAAGGGGAACGTATCATGGAAGTGCTTAAACAAGCACAATACGCACCACTTCCAGTAGCAGAGCAAATCATTGTACTTTATGCAGCAACAAGAAAATATCTTTTAGATATTCCAGTAGAAGCTGTTAAACGTTTCGAGAAAGAACTTCTTGAATTTATTAGTACAAAATACGCTGATATTCTCACAGATATCGTGAAAAAAGAAGGCGTAACAAAAGAGCTTGATGAGCGAATCAAAAAAGCTATTACTGAGTTTAAAGCAGGCTTTAAAGCTTAATAAATTGAGATAAAAGGGGTGCGGCAATGGCGTCTTTAAAAGATATTAAAGGACGAATTAAGAGTATTAATAGCACCAAACAAATTACAAATGCAATGAACTTAGTAGCGACAGCAAAACTTACAAAAAGTAAAGAAGCGGCTCTCAGAACGAGACCCTTCTTTACTAAGATTCAAAGTACTATGGCTTCAATTGTTCAAAGTGCAGGTGACATCAATATGCCTTTATTAAAAGGCAATGATTCACCAAAGAAAGCTTACATCGTATTGGCAGCTGACCGTGGTCTAGCTGGTGGATACAATGCAAATATCTGCAAACTTGTGATGCAAAGCATTACAGATAAAGACAATGCAGAGATTATTGCAGTAGGTAAAAAAGCAACAGAGCAATTTAATTCAAGACAATACAATATTGTTAAAGAAGTACTTGGCGTTTCTGCTGATCCAACATACAAAGATGCTAAAGAACTTGCAGATTATGTAATCGAACGATTTGGTAAAGGTGAAGTTGGTGAAGTATATGTTGCATATACTGCTTTCAAATCGATGATCAACCAAGAACCTACAATGATTCGTCTATTACCAGTTGAAATACCAGAGACAAAAGTCTCAAATGAAAGTGTGGGAGAACCTACAGATTTACTTGTGTATGAACCTTCTCCAGAAGATGTACTCGGCTATGTGATTCCAAGATACTTAGCAGATACACTTTATGGAGGTTTGGTGGAATCGAGTGCCAGTGAACAAGGTGCACGTATGACAGCAATGGAATCAGCAACTGACAATGCCCAAGAGATGATCGAGAAATTCGAGATTCAATATAATAGAGCAAGACAAGCGGCCATTACACAAGAGTTATCAGAAATCGTAGGTGGAGCCGAAGCACTCAAGTAATCTAACTTAAAGGAGTGAATGAGCTAATGGCACAAAACATAGGACATATAGTTC
>JBOFIR010000168.1:0-5173 GCA_051650265.1 Cellulosilyticaceae bacterium | reverse complement strand
TGGGCCCGACCACACTCTTGATCTTGAACTTACGGTAGTCACTACGCTTTGGCTTACCGCCTTCAAATACTACCATGCCCCCGACAGACTGGATTCCTTGGGTATTGGAGATATCATAAGCTTCGATACGATACGGTGGCTTCTCTAGCCCCAGTGCCTCTTGGAGTTCTTCAAGGGCCGTCTTGACCTTGGCCTCTGCAGCGCGGATCTGATCCCCAAATTGGCTGAGTGTGAGGTAGGCATTCTTACTTGCCAGTTCCAGGAGATTGTACTTGGTCCCTTTTTGTGGCATCTTCACATGAACCTTGCTGCCCTTGCGCACGCTGAGGTACTCCGTGAGGATGTCCAGTTCTTCTGGCACCTTCTCTACGATGATCTCCTTTGGGATAAATGTCGCTTCATTATAGAACTGCAAAATAAAGTCTCGGAAAATCTCCTCGATGGGTTCGCCGCCTGTATCATCTAATAGGAAGTGTTCGCGTCCTACCAGCTTACCTTGGCGTACAAAGTACACCTGCATCAGTGTATCTTTCTCTGAGCGGCCAAAGGCAATAATGTCTTGGTCTTCCATGCCACTCTGATCCACTGCTTGCTTTTGTTCCAGTCGTCTGATGGCACCGATCTGATCACGATAGATGGCTGCTTTCTCAAAGTTCATCTCTTCTGACGCGGCGACCATCTGCTGCTCAAGTCGCTTGATCGTCTCGCTGTATTTGCCACTGAGAAAGGCGGTGACTTCATCCACCATCTTGCCGTAGTCTTCGCGGCTGATGCTACCTGCACAAGGCGCACTGCACTGCCCAATATGGGCGTTGAGACAAGGACGCTCCTTGCCGATATCTCGTGGGAGCACGCGGCTACAGGTGCGCAGCGTCCAGCTCTTCTTGATGATCTCTACCAGTTCCCACATGGCATTCACATCCGTATAGGGACCAAAGTATTTGCTCCCATCTTTACGCATCTGACGGACAATCTTGACCTGTGGAAAGGCATCATGTACATCCAGCTTGATGTACGGATAGTGTTTGTCATCTTTGAGGCGAATATTGTATTTGGGATTGTATTTTTTGATCAGATTACACTCAAGTACCAGTGCTTCCATCTCAGATGCTGTGATAATATATTCAAAGCTTCGAATCTGCTCGACCATCTTGATCACTTTGATGGAGTGATTGCGTGAGCTTTGGAAATACTGTCTCACACGGTTCTTGAGGTTGATCGCCTTCCCTACATAGATAATCCGGTCCATCTCATCTTTCATCAAATAGACACCTGGTTGTGTAGGTAACTTCTTCAGTTCTTCTTCTATCTCAAACATTGCCTACCTCCTCTATCTTTGGCGATTTTTTGTTTTGCCTTTAGTTTACTCCATTTTAACTTTGTTTATGGCCATTGGCAAAGTAAATATTTCCAGCATATTTAGGCAGGATTATAAAATACTAACTTTTAGACACTAATTAGAGGAGGTTTTCTTATGAAATCCAAAAAATTCATGGTATTACTCATGGCAGGTCTACTATCGCTCGGTAGCCTCGGCCTATCCACTCATGCAACAGAACCTAAGGCTGACCTAACGAATCCAATCTATGTGAACTATATCTTAGACAAGGTAGAAGACCAGCTTGAGAAAAATTCAGACAAGCAATATGGCGTGGACTGGGACTTTGAGATCGCTTTTGTAGACGGCAAAGTGATGGTGCTTATCGAATATGATAAGGAAGATGCCAAAGCGTTCAAGAAAATTTCACAAGCAGATCTTGAGAAACTGCTCACTACCATCAGCCAAGAGATCATCAAGGCACTTAAACAAGATGTAGAGATCAATGGGGTCGTAATCGAAGATGATGCGACAAAACCTGCCCTAACCTTTATGTATAAAGATGGAAAGTTAGACATTAAATAATATTTTGTTACATTTTTATTAATTTTCAACAGTTCAATTGAATTCTTACCTCCAAGTGGTTTATACTAAAGCAGGGACTATGAGAAAACTTAGGAGGTAAGAATATGAATAAGAAATTACAACGTGTAATGACAGCCGGACTTGCTGTACTAGTTGGGTCTGGATTATTTGTAACATCTGTAGATGCTGCTTCTCTTACAAAAAGCTTAAAAGCAATCTACAATAACATTAAAGTAACTTACGATGGCGAATCAGTTACACCAAATATGGAGCCTTTCATGGTTGATGGCACAGTATACGTATCACTCAGAGATGCGGGACAAATCACTGGGAACAAAGTAGACTGGAGAAACAACACTGTACATATTACACCTGAAGCAGGGTCAGTTGACCAAAGTGCTTTAGATGCAAAACAAAGAGAAGTTGATTTCTGGAAGACAAAAGCGGATGCTCTTGAGAAACAACTTAATGAACTCAAAGACCAAGGTACTTCAAACGGTGGTACTGTTGTGAAGCCTGGTGACACAGCTGCAATGGAGAAAAAACTCCTCGAGATCTTCGACGAAGAACTTAACGTTGCTTGGGAATTTGATATTAGACAACATACGTCAAAAGATATTCTTTATGTAACAGTATCTTACAGTAGTAAATCTGACAAACGTGACTTCGATAATATCACAACTAAAAAACTCGAAACATTCTTAAAAGAGGTATCTTTTGAAGTACAACAAGCTTTCAAAGGCTTTACAATTGAAGGAGCTCTTGAAGATTCTTATAAAGATGTAAGCGTAGGTGACTTTACATATTCTACATCAGGTAAATTCGCTTATACAAAAGTACTTACATCATCTGATATCCGTGAGATCACTAATGACTTAAATAGCAAGTATAGAAAACTTCCTGCTATGCCTTTAGGTGCAGAATCTGCTACAGCTCTTACTATTAGCTCTATTGATCTTAAGTTAAAAGATGATGCTGTGATTTATACAGTCAACATTCCTCAACTGACTCAAGAACAAATGGTAGGCTGGAATAAATTGACTGATTATGACGTTGAAGACTTATTAATTGATTTCTTAGATGATATCGAATATGATATTGATGATGAAATCAAGTATGATAGCATTGTAGGTTATATCTTCAGTGGTAACACTAAACTTGTAACTTATGAAGACCAAGACTTCTCAAGACGTAAAATGTACGAATAAATCTCTAGATACAAAAAAGGACAAGTGATCGCCACTTGTCCTTTTTTGTATGTTACGGGTTATGTTTTTTGGTTGTTTGTCTATCACTAGACGTGGATTTAAGTTGTGTAAATAACATGGGTAATGTGTATGTAGAAGATTTCTACACCACTTATTGTACAACCCAATCTTAAAGGTGTTGTAAAGAATTAACAAACAGACTTCTAACATCTTATGAACCTTCGACCAATAATCTATGTCCAAATTGTGAAGTATCACCTCGTGTTTAGTTTTTCACTTGGCAAAGTGTGAGGAGTGCATCCCATCTTGCATCGATTTCTGCTTGGATCTCTGCCACCTTCTCAGGATCTTTTGCCACATGTTTGAAACGGCCTTGTGCCTCTAACCAGTCAGAGATTGGACGCTTTTGTTTTGGCATATAGGTGAGCTTATAGACCCCATTCTCCACTTCGTAGAGTGGCCAGAAGCAGGTATCTACAGCAATCTGTGCCATCTCCATCAGTTTAGGTGTGTCATAGCGCCAGCCTCTTGGGCATGGTGCCAGCACATTGAGAAATGCTGCACCTGGTGTATAGATCGCTTTTTCGGACTTCTCATAGAGATCCTTGAAGTTGCCGATCGGTGCGGACTGGGCAATATAAGGAATATGATGGGCCGCCATGACTTGTGTCAGGTCTTTGCGGTACTGCGTCTTCCCTGGGATCACGCTACCTGCAGGAGAGGTGGTGGTATCTGCATACTTCGGTGTTGCAGAAGATCTTTGAATCCCTGTATTCATATAAGCACCATTGTCATAGCAGACATAAACCATATCATGGCCACGCTCCATAGCACCTGATAAAGATTGGAGGCCAATGTCATATGTCCCGCCATCCCCACCAAAAGCAATAAACTTATAGGTATCATCTATTTTTCCTGTACGCTTCATATTGTTGTAAGCAGCTTCTACCCCTGCCACTGTGACCGCACCATTCTCAAATGCGGAGTGGATAAAGGAGTCTTGCCACGCAGTATAGGGATAGATAAAAGTGGAGACCTCCAAGCAACCTGTTGCAGAGCCAATCACCGCTTTATCTTCTTCCTTTAAGGCACGGAGCACGGTCCTTACCACAACAGGTGCACCGCAACCTGCACACATACGATGGCCACCTGTCAATCTCTCTGGTTTCAAACTGGTTTCTTTCAAATTATAAGCCATGCGCTTCTCCCCCTATTGCTCTTCTCTTGTCACTACCCCTAAGTAGCGATAAGGATCTGTCACTTTGCCTGCTTCGATGATCGTAGTCAGTGCACTGTACACCACCTCGATAGACTCTGTACGCACATCGCGTCCACCGATTCCATAGATATAGTTGACCATCAGTGGTTGTCTGGCCTCATAGTAGAGGGCGCTACACACTTCGTTGAATACTGGTGCGCCTTTGCCATTAAAGCCATCACTCTTATCCATGATCGCTACAGCTTGGCAACCACTGAGCGCTGCTGCCAACTCCTCCGCTGGGAACGGTCTAAAGACTCTAAGCTTAATCAGCCCGACTTTCTCCCCTTTGCTACGCAGACAGTCTACCACGTGCTTGGCAGTACCTGCTGAGGACCCTAGCAAGACGATGGCACGCTCTGCATCTTCCATGCGATACGCCTCAAATAGGCCATAACGGCGGCCTGTCAGTGCCTCATATTCCTCTGCCACTTCTAGGATCACATCTTTGGCACGGCGCATGCCCTCTACTTGAGACCGCTTATGCTCAAAGTAGTAGCTGGCCAAGTCGAGTCCCCCTACAGCAATAGGCTGCTTGGGATTGATGAGACAATGCGGCGGATTGTAGTCGCCTACGAACTGACGGACTTTCTCATCCTCTAGGAGTTCAATATTCTCCACAGAGTGCGAGGTGATGAAGCCATCATAACAATTCATCACAGGAAGCAGCACATCAGGATGCTCCCCGATACATACAGCCATGATATGATTGTCATAGGCCTCTTGATTGTTTTCACCATAGAGCTGAATCCAACCTGAGTCTCTAGCACCCATGGAGTCCCCATGATCATTGTGAATATTGAT
>JBOFIR010000167.1:0-4883 GCA_051650265.1 Cellulosilyticaceae bacterium | reverse complement strand
TAGTTTACTTCATTGTATACGTCGGCATACATAAATAAGCACCTCCTTAATAGGTAAAATGAGGATAAGCATTGGGCTATCTAATAGATGACATTCACTATATGTATATACACAGGGAAGGGTGAATATTTATCAAATATGAAAAAAAACAAGCTAATGGGAACGAACAAGCATAGGGGGGAGAAGTGATTAATATACTATAGTGAGTGTATGCAAGGGGAGGGATGTAACATGTATCTTCAAATGGAAGTAGATAAAGCTTTTGCCACGGTAGGTGAAGAACTTCTATATACCATTCACATAGGTAATGATGAAGAAGATGAAATAAGAGATTTATGTTTGATAGATGAGCTAGGAGATGGTTTGAAAATAGTAGGTGACTCCATAAAAGTTGCTGAACGCTACATTATAGGAGATCTCAAAAAAGGTATCCAGATCGGGACAATACCTATAGGAGAAAGTCGAACCATAGCGTTCAAATTAATCATTGAGAAAATACCTGAATTTCATTCAATTACCCATATAGTAGATATAGAATATATACTATCACATCAAACAGAGTATAGACGGCAACAAAGTAATACTGCAATCACTATTATTTCAGATCCCTGTATTTCAGCAGAAAGCGGAGGGATTTTTCTTTCGTCTAGTAAAAAGGTAGTCGATCTTGGAGAGTGCATAACCTATACGTTAATGCTTAAAAATAAAGGGAATGTGGCTGCAAAGAACCTTGTTATCCAAGGTGTTCCAGATGGTGCACATATTCCTGTATTAGATGTCAATCAAGAATATGTACTGACATATGATGTATGCTATGATAGGATTCCAGATGATTTTGTGGAGGCAAAGAGGGTCAATGTATCCTATGAGTTTATGTTAGCCAATAGGCAGATTATTTATCATAGCTGTGACTCGAATACATGCCAAGTGGTGATGCAAACAGCGACCTTCGATCAGGTGATTGGAGGAAGCTCTAAGAAGGTTTCTTTGCAACAATGCACACTAGGCGAGGAAATTACATATACACTTGAACTGGTTAATAAGGGCAATCAAGTTGCACAAAAAATGTGGTACCAGGAACCCATTCCAGTGGGGACGACATGGGTGACTGATAGCCTGAAAGTTGATGGCTTATTAAGACGAGGTGAGTGTGTTTCAGATGGGATTAGTATCTTAGATTTGTCTTCAGGCCAAAGTACAGTGATAGAGTATAAGCTCAAGGTAAAAGAATTTATTCCTTATCCGAACCCTATAGGTGAGATAGGGGTACTATCTTACAGTTATCAGGTGGATCAGCAAGAAGTAGATCGGACTTATCATATAGATCAAGTAACCACGGAAGTACATGCTGCAATATTAGAGGTAGGAGAAACTACTGGGTGTAAAATAGAAATAGCAACAAATAAAATGACGCTCAGCCAACAGGTAGAAGGACAGATCCTACTCTATAACAGTGGTAATAAAGATGCAGAAAAAATAAGTATTAGTATCGATATACCACCCTATATGAAATGGGAAGCAGAGGGATGGGTTGTAGAAGAAGGAACAGCATATGTGTATTATCAAGAGAGATTAGCTGCTCAGAGTGTGTATCAAATCCCTTTTACAATGACAGTGAATGTGCTTCCCAAAGAACAACAGATCAATTTATACCCACATATCACCTATTCTTATACTGTGGGGTATAGGAGTATTCCAAAGGCGCTAATGATAAGTTTAGATCAGCCGATATCCGTTCAATCAGCAATTATTTCTCAAAGTGATGATGGACTGGTGAAACAAGTGGATAAAAAGATCGCTCAAGTGGGTGATGTGTTGAGTTATACCCTGTGGCTTACGAATACAGGGAATATCCCTGCGGAGAATATTGTAGTGAAAGAGGTACTACCACCTGAACTCCAACTCATCACAAGTGAGGAAAATATCCAAGCAGGGATTAGCATAGGGCAACTAAGAGAGGGCGAACAAAAGGTCGTTCGGTACCAAGCAAGAGTAAGGGCGATGAAGCCAAGTACACATATACAGCCGGATACACATATTGCGTATGGATTTCCCTTGGGAAGTGAGTATATCGAGCAGTGGATTGAAACCAATCAGGCACAAACAACACTTGAAATGGCAGATTTGCAGGGGGAAATCGTAGTGAGTAAGGGCGTAGCAACGTTAGAAGATTTGCTCACCTATACCTTGACGTTGCAAAATGAAGGAAATATGCCTGCATATGATATCGAAGAAATACTGCCTATTATTCCAGGATGTAGATGGCTCAGTCAGGGGATGTCTATTAATCAATTAGATGTTGGAGAAAAAGTACAAAGAACATATACGCTTCAGGTTGAAAGGATCCCAGTTGATGATCAAATAGATGCCTATGTACAGATCCGCTATGCATTTAAAACAACACAGGGTGAAGAAGTGAGAAGGCACTATACAACAGGCCATATTAGTACACCTGTTATCGCACCACAGATCAAACAGATAGATGAGGGCTTACAAAAACATGTGAGTCAACAGAGTGCAGTAAAGGGAGAAATACTCACTTACACGTTGATGCTTAAAAATACAGGAAACGTAACGGCAAAAGAAGTCACTATTAAAGAGGAACTATCAACAGGGATAAGGCTGATTCCAGGAACGGTCAATATTGGTGGTAAATTAAATGAACAGGAAGCTTTAACAATGCCTTTTGTAGTAGAAGAACTTGGGCCAGGTGCAACAATGCACATAAGTTATAAGGTAAAAGTCATTGATTTGCCAGATGATGAGATCGTAGTGAGTCGTAGTAGGGTAGCCTATCAGTATGTTGTGCCATATGAAGAAGAGGTCATGAAGCAGATTACGGAGGAAATCAGTAGTTTGCCAACAAAAATTGAAGATACGAAGATCAGTACACGACACGGCACGCTCACGCAACAAGTGGATGTAAGTGAGGCGGATGTAGGTGATTACTTGCATTATACGATAAAGCTAGTTAATGCAGGCAATACAGAGGCGATTACACCCTATTATCAAGTGAGCCTTTCGGAAGGGCTCAGCTATGTACCTAAAAGTCTTAAACTAGGGGGAGAAATGATAGGGGATCGCTTAGAGCGTATTCAGCTCCCTAATATAGCGGTAGAAAAAGTGTATGAAATCACTTTTACAGCAAAGATTATCACATTACCAACAGAAAAAACAGGTAGGGTTGAAGGACGATTAAGTTATAAACTCTGTAGAAATGGTGTGGAGATTACAAATATTACAGAAGTGAATGAAGTTGCACAAACGCAGATCCATACAGCTGGACCGATCAAGCAAGAAGATTTTTGGCAAGAGACTAGCCAAGATGTTGCACACTTAGGCGATAAGATTCAGTGTACCTATAAGATAAGAAATATGGGGAATAGAATCATGAAAAATACAATATTGAGGCTTAAAGAAGACCTTATACATCTGAGTATGACAAAGGAAAGTGGCGAATATCTAGGTGATATCAAACCTTTAGAAACGAGGGAAGTCACACTCGAGATGAACGTAATCGATATTCCAAGCCAGTCTTATCTAGGTCCGATTGGGCAATTGGATTATGCATATGTTGTAGGAAGTGGTGAGCCGAGACAGGCTACTAAATTATCTAACGAGGTAACACTTAAGATTCAAGATACAGGACTCCAAAAAAAGGGGCAAGTGAAGCTCGAAGTAGATAGGGCATATGCTCAAATAGGCGAGTGGGTTACGTACGATGTTTATATCAGCAACTCAGGAAATACATCTGCACTGAATGTAACAGCAAAAATAAAGATAGATCAAGAAGTGGAGATCTTACCAGAATCGATCGCAATTTTTCCTAAAGAAAAAGCAGTAGGTAAGGTTGGTACGATTCATATTGAAAAGATTATGCCGGAAGAAGAGGTGAGGATCTCATTTAAGGCGAAAGTCATGAGTATCCCGGAGGCCGAGAAAGTGACTACCCAGGTGAGTGTGAGCTATGGGTATAAAGATGCTTGCCAGAAGTTGCAAATGAGTTCAGTAGCTACCAACGAAGTAACAACTACCATCCGAAGCATTGATTTCTCAGGTGAATGTTTTAGTAAAGAAATCTTACAAGAGGAATGTACAGTGGGAGAAGTCATCTCTTATACAATAAAGTGTCTCAATAAGGGAAATATTGTGGCCAAAGATGTTAAGATTATTCAAAGGTGTCCAGAAGGTATAAGAATTGTAAATGATACTGTAAAACTAGAAAACGGCACCCGATTAAGGTGTCGCCAAGGTGAAGAAATTCTAATAGGTGATATGAGACCAAATGAGCAGGCAATAATACAGTTTGAAGCAAAGGTAGAGAAGCTTGCGGATGTCAAAGAATGGGTGGATGAATCCAAGATCCTATACGAAGGGGAGCTTGTACCGCAGCAATGCATCGCGCAGGAGTCATACACATTGAAAAATAATATTCGAGTGAAAGCGCCTCAATTGGATATACAGATGCAAATGGAAGAAGCAGAAGTATTGTTAGGGGATACCATAGGGGTGAAGGTGAGAATCACTAATATAGGGAACCAGGGTGCAACACATGTGATACTCGAAAAAATACTACCTTCTGCATTGGTATTGGTCCCCTATAGTATAAGTATTGATGGATTAGGTGGCCAAAGTATAGAAAGCTTAGGGGAATTGAATATTCCACAGATAGAAAGGGAGCAAACAGTTACACTCTATATGCGAGCAAAGGTAATGGCGCAGATTGGAAAAGATACCCCAGAGATCAGGCCTCGAATAACCTATCATTTTGAACTAAGAAATAATAAGTATGAGATGATTGCTGAAGGGCCACCTATTATTTTGACAGTACATCAGCCAGCATTAGATATTATGATTCAATCAGATCAAGATGATACTAAAGT
>JBOFIR010000166.1:0-35792 GCA_051650265.1 Cellulosilyticaceae bacterium | reverse complement strand
TTTATGTTTGATACTTACCGAGATACCATTGGCGCTGCACTGAAGAAACTCGGTTACTCTCTTAATAGTACAAATCCAGACGAACTTGAAGCTGCAAAAAAACTTTTATTAGAGCAACGCACCCTTGTTGATCCTATTTATGGTGTTGATAATGGTACCACAATGATTGCCGCTGGAGAATCTGCAGTTAATATGATTTGGTCCGGAGAAGGTCTCAACTTACAAGACGAGTACCCAAACCTTGAATATATCGTCCCTAAAGAAGGTGCTAACTTCTGGATTGATAGTCTTTGTATCCCTTCAACTGCTCAAAATGTTTCAGGCGCTGAGCAGTTTATCAATTTTGTTAGTGGTAAAGAAAGTGCACTACGCATTGCTGATGAGATTGGCTATACAACACCGAATAAAGAAGCACGTTTGTTACAGCCTGAGCACATACGCAATAACCCTAATGCCTATATGCCTTCTGAGATCATGGATCGTTGTGAACTCTACTTAGATCTTGACGCAGATGCAAGAACCCAATATGACTATATCTGGACAGAAATTAAATTGAATCAATAATGCATTAAAGAGCCCAATGGGCTCTTTTTTTACTTTCTATCTTTACAAAACGCTTCCCTTTTTATATTTTTTAAGTTATCTTTAAACTTGAATGTAATTTAAATTTAAAAAATTAATCACTTGCATCAACCTAACAGATTAATATTTTCAACAGGGGGATTTTATGGAAATTAATTTATGTGGCACATGGCGCTTCAAATGTATGACAGATCAAACATATAGAGAAGGAATTGTTCCCGGCAGTGTGTATCATGACTTACTCACTAATGGACTCATACCCGATCCTTTCTTCAGAGACCATGAAGATGCCGTACTTCCTTTTTCTGACTTTGACTATGAATACCATAATACCTTTAAGCTTACAACATGCGACTACGAAGAACTTCTTCTCGTGTGTGAAGGAATCGATACACTGAGTACACTTTTTATCAATGATCAGGTTGTTGGACACACACACAATATGCACAGAGGATACACTTTTGATATCAAACCATTTCTCCAACTAGGTGAAAATCATATCAAAATCGTACTTCACTCACCTACGCAATATATCAAAGATGCGCATACTAAGGAACCGATCTTCCATTGCCCGGGCGTTGTAGATGGTTATACCCATTTACGCAAGGCACACTATATGTTTGGTTGGGATTGGGGTCCACAACTTCCAGACCTCGGTATTTGGCAGCCTATCAAAATCGTTGGTCGAAATCATCATATTTCGGACTATTATATCAAACAGATTCATCAAGATAATCAAGTGACCTTAGAAATTTCCGTTACCGCAACCATGCCTCATCTGATCGCAGTCGAAGTCACTTCTCCAGATGGTCAAAAATATTTTACCAAAGGGCCTAAGAGCACTATTACAATCACTAACCCTCAACTGTGGTGGCACAATGGTTACGGCAAACAACCTTTATATGATGTTGCAATCACTTTAGGTGAAGAGGATTGCAAGCGCTTTAAAATTGGTCTACGCCAACTAGGGATCAAAAAGGAAAAAGATGCATGGGGCGAAAAATTCTGTTTTATCCTTAATGGAAAAGAAATCTTTGCAATGGGAAGCAACTATATTCCTGAAGATAACCTACTTGCCCGTACAACAGAGGAAAAAACACACAGACTCTTATCCGACTGCGCCAATGCAGGTCACAACTGTATCCGCGTATGGGGAGGTGGTATTTACCCTCCTGATTATTTCTATGAAATCTGTGATGAGCTTGGTCTGATCGTTTGGCAGGATTTCATGTACGCCTGTAGCCTCTATAACTTCGAGACACTAGAAGAAGAAATTGAAGCGGAAACGATCTATCAAATCAAACGCCTACGTCATCATAGCTGCATTGCACTTTGGTGCGGCAATAATGAGCAAGAAGAAGCTTGGGTCTATTGGGGGTGGTCCAAAGATATTGCATCCAAATATAAAGAAGACTATATCAAACAATTTGAACAATTTCTTCCCACACTTATTCAGACCTACGATCCAGAACGTTTTTATTGGCCATCATCGCCTTCCTCCGGAGGTGGTTTTGAAGAACCGCGCGCTGAGCACGCAGGCGACATGCACTACTGGCTTGTATGGCATGGATTGAAGCCTTTTGAAAGTTACAAAAATCACTACTTTAGGTTTGTCACAGAATATGGTTTTCAATCTTTCCCTAGTCTCAAAACGATCAATACTTTTACAGATCCAAGTGATCGCAATATTTTTTCTTATGTAATGGAAAAACATCAGAAAAACAAGCAAGCAAACGGGATCATCCTACACTACCTTTCTGCCTATTACCGCTATCCATACAGCTTAGAGCGTATAGTATACCTCTCCCAACTACTTCAAGCCGAAGCCATGCGCTATGGCGCTGAACATTGGCGCCGCAACCGAGGACGTTGCATGGGTGCGCTTTACTGGCAAACGAATGACTGTTGGCCTGTTGCATCATGGTCCGGCATCGACTACTATGGTCGTTGGAAAGCACTCCACTATAAGAGCAAGCACTTTTTTGCACCATTACTCCTCTCTGCTGACATCGAGGACACAACTGTGCACCTTGTCTTAATTAATGATAGTGCAGATACCTTCTGCGGTGAAATGAAATGGGAACTCGTAACCAACGAGGGGCATGTCATTTCAAGTGGCAGTCAATCCATTTGCGCCCAGTCACTTGACAAAAGCACACCGATCACAATGGACTTTGAAAACCACATCCCAGACTACACAAGTAAGATGGATAAAGTGTTTCATTATCAGCTTTTTAAAGATGATCATCAAGTCAGTGATGCACACCAGCTCTTTATCAAGCCAAAACATTTTAACTATATGAATCCACATGTCACCCTCACTCAAATTTCTCCACTTTGTTTTGAGGTGCGTACTGCTACATTTGCCCATGAGATTTGGCTAGATCATCCAACAGAAGATTTCCGTTGGAGTGACAACTGTTTTTCACTGACCGCAGGACAAGTTAAGCGAATCACTTGCGACAAACCTATCACTGTTTCTGAAATTCAGATCACAACAGTTTTCACCCAAGAATAGCCAAAGAGGGAAGTACCGAATGAGGTACTTCCCTCTTTGGCTATTTAAATTGTTTTTTTCTCGGGATATGTTACACTAACATTATTGAATTTTTTACTAAAAGGAGTTTTATATGGTATTTTATGATCTTAACTATACAGTAAGTATTGATGATATGGCATCACAAGGCCTAAAAGTTAACCTGACAATCCCTACTATCCATCCACAAACACTTGAGTTTTTCAAAGGCAAACTTAGGTTTACATCATTTGTTTGCAATGCACCCTATGTAGAACATACTGATCGCTATGCCATTACTATCTCAGAATCACCCTTTACCCTTACTTATACGCTCACACTTGGTCATGGTGGCAAACACGGTCTACAAGGCGGGGTTACCCCAGACCTTATCTGTTTTTCAGGGGACCAAGTATTCCTTTTCCCTATAGATCTCTTAGTTTCCAAGAACCTGACCCCTTCTTCTTCTATCGGTCGTGTCCAAATTACCTTAGACTGTTCAGATGACTTTCACATCACACTTCCTTTTGGCACAATAGGAGCAAGTAATCCTCACACCTATTGCCAGTCACCAGCATGGCACCAGGCCTATGAATTGATGAAAAGTGCATATACTGCCGGCAAACTAATACCGTTCAAGACATCTGAGCAACAGCTTAAAATCTATGCACCTCTTGATTACGCAAACTTTGACTCGGAAACTCTTTATGATATCGAGAGCTTATATCACTATTATAGTCAGCTTTTTGAAATAGCAGATCATCCGCTCACCCTCATTTTACTTCCTAGCGTACCACAACGCCTAGGGGGATGTGGCACACATATTATTTGCTCAAGCTTTGATCCAAACAATCCAAGAGATTGGCAACTTCTTTCGCATCGTATGTTTCATAGCTTCATGGATACCTATTTGCCACTTAGCGATTTCCATATACCGTCTCAATTGTGGCTTACAGAGGGGCTTGCCACCTATTTTGAAAATGCCTCACTGGACATGCTTACAGACACACGCAAAGATGTCCATCATTTAGAGAGTACCAGAGAATTCTGCAGGTTATTTACACGTTATCTCTATAGTAAACTCAAGCCACACTCACCCTTTGATTTTGCACCAATGTCAGAGAAATATATCCGTTCCATGGGACTTTTAGAGTTTCTTCATTATACCCATGCACCACTTGTGATTTACTATATCAAAGCACATTACTGTCAGTCGCCAAGTGACTTGATCAAGGCCCTTAGAGCATCCGTCACACACCATACATTTTCTATAGAAGCCTTTTTCAAGCAACTTTTAGGTACGGATATTGATTCTTTTGCACCTCAGTATCTCTTTGGCAATGCAATACTTCCTTTATGGAATCTCAAGGTTACTGACATCCTAGCACCTCATGCATTGATTGAAGATCTTAACGACTTCGAATACCTGCTCTATTCTTGGTTATCTCACGAACTACCAGGCTATCACCAAGTACAGATTCCCAAGACTCTACTGACATTACAATTGATCACCACACTGGATTCTGACTCTTATTTAGCACCTACACATGCTCAAGCATTACAGAAATACTCTCCGGCACTTTATCACATCATGAACCAACTCTTTAGTGCATATTAAAACTATGAAAAAGACCCTAGAAATTTTTTTCTAGGGTCTTTTTCATTTCTTAATTGCTATTGAATACGTAATGTCTTAATCTCAAATGCCCCAAAGCTTAATGTGAGCATTCCCTTTTCAAGATGTAGGGGCTCACCGTCCACTTCCATACCATTACTAGAAATCACTTTGCTAGCAGCTGGTATTTTAAGTTCTGCAAGTGTTCTCGTTCCCTTAGCTTCATACAGTCTCACAATATACCCCTCACCATTCTCTGCGAGTTTCACTGCTTCAATGATGATATTATCCTGGAATACTTCAATGAGTGAATGATTTTGTGGTAATACGCCTGCTCCATGTCTCTGAGCTACAATCTGTTGACTTGGCACATTAAAGAAATAGCCTTCTTTGATGACATCTGACTGTGCTAAGTTCCCTTCATGTGGTAAAAGGGCATATCTTAAAGTATGGATCCCTTTTTCTTCTTCACTTGGATACTGTGGTGAACGCAAGATATCTAAGTCAATCACATTATGCCACACATTGTACCCATATTTACAGTCATTGATGAGTGCCACACCATAGTTGCTCTCTGAAAGATCGACCCACTTATGTGCTGCAATCTCAATTTTCGCTTGGTCCCAAGTCGTATTAAGGTGTGTAGGACGCTCAATATGTCCAAACTGGATCTCACAATTTGCTTGTTTGGTATTGAGTTGCAGTGGGAATTGCGTACGCAACATTTTTCGCATTTCCTGCCAATCTACCTCAACATCAAATTTCAGCATTTTACCTCCATGCTCCAAACTCACTTTGACCTTGATTTTTGAAGCTTCCCCAACCTCATAGTATTGAATTATACCAATAGCAAGTTGTGATTCATAAGCTTCTACCTTAGACAATTTTGCTTTCTGAACCTTTCCTTCTCGGTAGTTAAATGGCATATCCCAACAATCACCTTGATCATTGTAAAGCACAAATTGATTGAGTCCTCTTTTACCATCAGTGAGTTCGCGCATTTTTGTCTTATCATAGTAAGACGCAATTGTACCATCCTCTGCAAATATAACTTTTACTTTTTCATTTTCAAGTGTCCACCCTGTGTCTATTGATAGCATGCCTTTTTCTATTTGAACTACAGGCACATCCACTTGTGCATCATATACAGTCCAACCCATTGGCGGAATCTCAATCGCACGAAGCTGCTCTCCCTCACCAATCCACTGTGTTCGTATCCAATTCAAACTATTAAAGTAGACAACAGGTTGCTTCATATCTGCACAATCAATATGACTACTTACGGCTTCATAAGCTGCTTGTGTAATCGCAGTTACTTGTTCATATAAGTATGCATAGCGTGCTAGCGACTCCACATACACTCTTTGGATAGAAGATCCTGGTAAAATATCATGGAATTGATAGAGAAGTACTTCTTTCCAAATTGCCTCGATTATTTCTTTTGGATAAGGGAAATCTACAGCCTGATGAGCTAATGTACACGCAAACTCACATTCTCTTAAAGCAAGCTCCATCTGTCTATTATATTTTTTACTCTTGGCATGTGTTGTATACGTTCCTTGGTGTTTCTCTAAATACAGTTCCCCACACCAACGTGGATAGTGGGCCTCATTGCCTTTCAAACGCTCAAAGAAATCAATACCTGACTGTTGTATAACACGTGGTACCGCTACAGAGTGTTTGGCTCTTTCTAGGCTTTCTAGGTGCGATTCACTTGGTCCACCACCACCATCACCAATGCCGTATACAAGCAATGCCTCATTACTCACTTCTTTGTTTTTGTATTCATCCACTGACTTTTTGAAGGATTCAGGCATGGCAGCACTATTATATGTACCTTCCGGTGGCATATGCGCAAGAACTTGGCTACCATCAATGCCTTCCCAGTTAAATGTATGGTATGGGAAAGTATTATGCTCACTCCAAGAAAGTTTGATTGTCATGAAATAATCTACATCTGTATGTTTCATGATCTGCGGAAGCGCACCGCTATATCCAAACACATCAGGTAACCACAGCATCTTCATATCCTGATCAAATGCTTCTTTGAAGAAACGTTTACCATATAAAAATTGTCTTATCAGTGCTTCACCACCAGAAATATTGGTATCAGCTTCTACCCACATCCCGCCTTGGCATTCGATACGCCCTTGCTTTACCATTTCTTTTACTCTAAGATAGAGCTCTGGATAATCTTCTTTGAGCCATTCAAACATCTGCGGTTGGCTTGCCCCAAATACATAGTCTGGGTAGCGCTCGATCATTTGCAATACAGTTGCAAACGTTCTTGCTACCTTTCTCTTTGTTTCTCTAATAGGCCATAACCATGCAAGGTCAATATGTGCATGACCAATTGCAGCTAAGAGAAAATCTTCTTCACAACGGGTATCCACGCTAATGTACGGTTTGAGTTGTAGGATTGCCTCATCGATTGCACGATCACTTATTTCTTCTTGTTCTAAAAGCATTGCAATCCCATATAAGCTGTTATAAATCTTATGGTGATAACTTTCATCATTCATATGCATACAAAGATTCCAAAGATAATTGACATCTAAATAGAGCTTTGATTTTCCCTCATGACGCACAACAACATCGGCTTCTCTCAACTTACCATCATCAATATAATTTCCAAATAAATCATTACAGCCTGCATCAATCCATGCTTCAATTACTCCATTCTCATCAACTAAAGCATCAATAGGGATATACTTTTTCCCTGGCTCTCCCAATGAACGGTCATAGGTAGAAAGTGGTGTCACAATCCCTTGAATCGCACGCCCTTCGCGGTCACACACCAGACCTTCTCCCGAGAGATCAATACTTAAGAACGTATTCTTTCTGTCACATTCAGATCCTACGACTCCTGTAAAATGAAACCATGCGCATTCCCAGTGTTTTCCCCAACTCTCTCCACATACGAGTGTCTTTTCTTCCCCCTGCATACGATTCGCAAATCCTACAGGCTCTGCCGTTACATATGCACGTGCAGCGAGTCTACCCACCGTATGGTACCTACTCTTTTCCAAAAGTCTCACTAATGTTTTGATGGCTTCTTCTTTAAATCGCTCATTCATCTTACACCCTCCTTATAACAATAAATGTTTTATATGTATTATTTGTATTAATATAAATATATAATGTATTACTTTTGATGTCAATCTTTTATTGCCTATCAATTCCTATACACGACCTTCGCCCCCAGAATATTGTATTCCCTCTTATTATCTATTATAATAGAACAAAAGCGCCCGAAGGTCATGTACTACTTCACGTAGTAGCGAAATGCTTCCAAGTAGTACTTTCCTCCAAAAGGACAAGCATGAGCTAAAATCATGTATTGATGTACGCTCTAGTTTGTATGATATGTATGCTCAACGAGGTTACGACCTCATCACTTCTATAGATTAAGGAGTATTCCTATGACACAAAAGACATCTACAAAAAAAACGTCCCTGACCCAGCGTATTTATGATGACATCAAAAATACCATTGCCACAGGTCATCTCAAAAAGGGTGACAAGCTCCCTACTGAACTAGAGCTTATGCATACTTACCAAGTAAGCCGTGTGACCGTTTCAAACGCCTTAACACAACTTGCCAAAGAAAATATCATTCAGCGCTACCCAGGAAAAGGATCCTTTGTGAACGCCCTTACAGCTCTTCAGGAAACCCAAACCATTATTCCACACTATGAACAGTGTGAAACACCTATAACCTTAGGCCTTATTATGCCTTCAATCAAAGATACCTTCGCACTCAATTTGATTCGGGGAATCTCTAGCATCTTTGAAGATGATCCTAATATCTATCTTCAAATTTCACCTTCTCACGGCATACAAGCAAGGGAAGATTACCTAGTGAGTCAACTTCTTGCTCATGATGCCAAAGGATTCATCCTCTTCCCTGTAGATCAAGAGGTTTATAGTGATAAGATTCTAGCACTGAAGCTCAATAAATTCCCCTTTGTGCTCATTGATCGCTACTTCCCAGGCATTGCAACCCCTTATGTGATCTCAGACAACATTTATGGTGGCCAGCTAGCTACAGCCCATTTATGCGATCTTGGACACACTCATATTTTGATGTGCACAGGCTCCTCTTTGGATACCTTCTCAGTCAAGGAACGGGTCGAAGGTTATAAGAACGAACTCTACAAACGTCATATACCTTTCGACGCACACACTGTCATCACCAACGTCATATACCGTTACAACCAGAATCAAGTAGAACAAGAGGCGGTTACTAAACTACTGTTAGATCCCAAGTATACTGGCATTATTGCTACAGACTCATCTGTTGCACTCTTTTTATATGATTTTTACCAGAAACATCGCATCTCCATTCCTGAAGAGAAGTCCCTGATTTCTTATGATACTCCTCTTACACAAGTTGCTGCATTTAATCCCTTTACTTTTATTGATCAAAGTGAGTATGTTATGGGGCAAAAAGCTGGTATCATCTTGAAAGAGCGTCTGCTTCAACAAAATCCATCTGATCACTTACCTCAAGAAGTGATTTTACCAAAATTAGTGATACAAAACACAACTGGACCCGAACAAAAAATGCTATAAAATAGCAGGTAACTTCTTGTAAGTTACCTGCTATTTTACTTGAATTCAAAGTGTGGTTCTTTAAAATTTGACTTTAAATGTTTTAATTTCATAAGGCTTAATCATAAACTGTACACATTGACCTTCATGTGCAATTTTTTCGCCTGCTTCTTCAAGCATATTACACGCCTCAATAGCTCTCACATCTTGATAGAATTGCAACGTTGCCTGTGAGCGACGATTGTAACATTCATAAACTCTCACAATCATTTCTTCGCCTTTTTCAGCTTTTTTGACCACCTCAATCACCACATTTTCTTGATCAACTGTCACCATTGAGAGCGTGGCTGGCAACTGACCTGATACATTATTTTTGATACACGCCACAAGTGGATTGTTGAGCCTATATGCCTCTGCGACTGTGCGCGCCTCCTTCCAATCCCCTTGATGTGGATACAATGCGATGGTGAACTCATGGAACGTCTTATCAGCATCTGGATTAGGGGATGTTGCAGACTTCAGCATAGAAATCCCTACAACGCCATCATGTACACTACATCCATATTTACAATCATTCAATACCGATACCCCATAATCATCTTCTGATACATCTAACCACTTATGCATGCAAACTTCAAATCTTGCGGCATCCCAAGACGTATTATAATGAGTAGGTCTTTTCACATTACCATATTGGATATCAAAGGTTGCTTCACTTGTATGTACATCTACAGGGAATAATGCTTTCACAAAGATGTGTGATTCTTTCCAATCGATTTCATTTTTGATATCAATGCGCTTTGAATGGGCGTTCAAGTAGATATACTGTGTGATTTTTGAATCTAGGTATGTCCTGGCTATTTTAATGCCTACACGCACAGGGCCACCTTCTACCACACTGATCTCATCGACTTGATCGACTTCCCAGCTTTTCTCCACATAATAATTATTCACATCCCACGCATCATAATTATGTGGTCTATCCTCATATGTCATAATCACGTTGGCTAGTTGCCCTGGCCTTAGCACCTCACGTTTTGCCTCTTTATCATAAATACGGCTCATCTGGCCTTTTTCATTCAATTCAATGCACAGCCACTCATTTTCCATGCCATCTGGTGTAACTTTTAGCATTTGTGCAGGACTTTCTTCTTCAGATGCTAGCACATAACTTTTGTAGCCTTTTGATGGTACACCCTCCGCAAAGAAAAGGTAACGTTTTTCGCCTTGTGCTTGAAGCCTCACAGGCGTCTTGCCATCATAGAGTACAGGGGTAGTAACTGCATCAGGTAGATCCAGTGTCACCATACCTTCACCTATACAACTATTAGGATTATACACAACAATCGTCCCTGGATCCCCTTCAACCTGCTCTGTTAGAGCTGCCAGCATTTGCCGCGTAAGATTTTGGTTGCTATTCAAAATCTGCTCATATTCTACCTTGGAGTCCTCATACACCTCGCGAATGGATGAACCCGGAAGAATATCATGGAATTGATTTCTCAAGATGACTTCCCATGCCTCCTTAATTGTTTGAGAAGGATATGTACCACCTAATAAGTTTTGACTGAACATACCATAGAGCTCCAGATTTTGATATGCCCATTCCGCACGGCGATTGTACTTTTTATTACATGCCATGGAAGTATATGTCCCTCTATGATACTCCAAATAGAGTTCCCCTACCCATGAAGGTAAGTATTTATGCCCCTCTACATGTTCTTCAAGTTGTTTAAAGAAATCTAGTGAAGTGCTCATCACAGTTTTAGGGCACCCTGGAATCCCACAAGATAGCCTTCTTTGATTCTCAAGCATTTCTTTTGTAGGACCACCACCGCCATCACCGTATCCAAATGAATTGAGCACCTCTTCATTGAGATATTTTTGACTATAGCGCTCCCACCCGCCTTTGACTTGGCTTGGATTGATAAAACCATTATAGGTTGTGTAATGGGATGTCTCGAATCCACCTTCAACAGACCGCTTCTGATAATCCCTCGTTGGTATAAAGTGCGTTAACACACGCGTACCATCAATTCCTTCCCACTCAAAGGTATCATAAGGCATTTTATTCATCTCATTCCAGCTAATCTTAGTGGTCATAAAATAGTTAATCCCACACTTCTTCATAATTTGTGGCAAAGCTGCAGAATAGCCAAACACATCTGGAAGCCATAAAATCTCATTATCCTTATCAAACTCTTCTTTAAAGAAACGTTTGCCATACATAAACTGACG
Source organism: Cellulosilyticaceae bacterium (assembly GCA_051650265.1). Taxonomy (GTDB): domain Bacteria; phylum Bacillota; class Clostridia; order Lachnospirales; family Cellulosilyticaceae; genus JBOFEH01. The sequence continues at coordinate 24,289 of JBOFIR010000166.1, read as the reverse complement.
GACTAGGGATTCCCCAGAGGAGAGATTGCAATCTGCTTCAACAAACATCCCACCTTCTGGTTCCCAGCGCCCTTCTCGCACTCTTTCCTTGATCTCCTCATAGACCTCTGGTGCATTTTTCTTCACATATTTGTAGAGTTGTGGTTGACTAGACATAAACGTATACTCTGGATACTGTCGCATCAACTCAAGCACCGTAGAAAAGCTTCTCACCGCCTTATCTTCTGTTACAGCAAGCGTCCACAACCATGCACAGTCAATATGCGTATGCCCTACACAATAAACAAGTGCCTCTGATTCCCCTGAAAGTTTGTTATAAAAGGCCTCAGTAAGATAACGCTGTGCTTTTTCAAGACTCTGATAGTACGGCTGCGAATAGACTTTTCTTAAGTCTAACAAATTAAGGGATTCATTAAGGCAATCGATAATTTGTAGATAAGCCTTGCTTCCTTCATCTAACAACCTTGCAACTTGATAAGGTACAGACACATCATAGAAGTACTTCTCTGTCTGACGATCTAATACCTTGATTTTAGAATCCAACTTCAAGTTAAAATTAGAATCTCCTGTAAAAGCTGAGAGTACAATCCGTATCGTTTGCCCTTTAGTAGCCTTTTCGGTAAGAATCGTCTCACGATGATTCACATCAAATCCTTGCTTGATCATACCATCTACATAGACAGTAAATTGTGGATTAGTAGCATCCCAAGCACCTTCTCTTCCTGTTAATACTTCATAAACCACGCATTCCCCTTCATAAGCCTCTGGCAAGGTAAGCTCTGTTTCAAACCAATAGTAGGCTTGATGTCCTCCCCAAATTTGTTGCGTATCTAAAGCTTGCCATGTACTTGTATCGAGATGTTTCACATCATCAAATCGTTCTGTTGTTTGACACATCTTATAGGATGCTATCGTTTGCTGCTTAGGATAGATAAGATTTTGCACATCTCCTATCAACTTACTTAATCTTTCTTTAATAAAAAGCATTTATTTCCCTCCTCAATTTTAGGTGTATGCAAAATTCCTACCGGCTTTAAGCTATACCCATTACTCCAACTCTCACCTTCACTTCGCCAAGCATCAGGACCAAACCATTTCCAATTTTTATTACAATTATGTACTGGGCCAAACGTATTTACTCGGGTACCAAACAGTTTTACTTCAAGCTGATGCCTACCAGGTGACACATCATCTATCATCAACTCATAGGGCGCAAAAATGATTTGACCCATAAATCTACCATCTAACTTCACTTCTAATAAAGCCCCCCTATAATAAGGAATGTGAATTTTCATACGTGGCACTGTTATTTCTACAGGGAATTTATAGACGATATTGCCCCCATAAAACGGAAAGCCTTGGCAACTCACATCACCAAACTGTATAGTCCGGGGTAACGCTGTCAAAACTTTTTGATTACCATAAACGCTCACACCAAATGCACCTAATAAATAACACCATTCCAAATGCGTGCGTTTGCCAAATGGATAACTTACTTCTAAAAAGTTCATTCCTCGTCTTACTTGTGGCAATCTGATTTTTTGGATTGCATGATCTACAAACCATCCTTCACATGTTGCCTCTACCATCTCACCATTTAGCCATACTTGTGTATCTTCTGCACTTTCTGTAGCCAAATAGATTTCTGACCAGTCACATTCACTTTCAAATGTAAACTTGAGTGTCACCCTATGGTGAATCACTTCTTCCGGCATAGTCCATGGTTGTGCCACTTGCCCGCCCCTAGGTGGATAGCCCAGTTTAGCCCGGCATTTATTATCTAGTCTCAAAATCTCCTCTTCCGGCTCATAAGGCGCATCATCAATTCGATAGGCTGCCTGATCAAGTAAGCAAACATTTGGTTCTTCCAGAGTAATTTCGACTTGCCCACTACCCACTGGCACTATCTTTTTCTCTCCTTCTAATCGCACCAATAAACTAGTGTGTGAATACAGCATATACATCATATAGGTATAACCCTTATCATAGTAGGATTCATAAGGTTGTATACTTCCAGTTAACGTATCATATAATACTAATTTATACTGACCTTTCACACCAATATGTACTAACTCCCCATTACACTCATCAGAATCCCTCGGTGGTCGTCCTTGGCAAACAAACAACCACTTATATTGGTCATCTTCCCTCAATTGATACAGTAAAGACGATGTATACTGACCGTTTTCTCCTGTAACTTTGACATCTCTTTGTGCTTCTAATGCCTTGGTCACCGCTGACTCTGTAAAAGCAATCTTCTTGCATCGTTTATAGAGTTCTTTTACTTCTTGATTAAGTCTTGCATCCATATACCGGGGCGTACTTCCAAGAAAAATCAGCTTTCCACCTGCTTGCTCAAAAGCAACTAGTCTTTCATAAGTTGTTTTTCTAAGTGTTAGGCATTCTGGCACTAAGATGGCATCATATTGCATTTTTCCCACACATAGCGGATTACCCCCTACCGTGCATTGCTCTGGCAATAGGGATTCACAGATCCAATCAAAGTCAAGCTGATTAAATAAAAGCCACTGTGTCAACTTTTCAAATTGATCTTCCTTCTCTACCTGCAACTGCTCCATTTGAGTATGGGGTCCAAAATATAACCAATATGTTTCTATGGGGTGGATTACACCAATTTTGACAACTGGATTACCTTGAGTAAGTACCGTATTGAGTCTTGCAAAGTGGTTTTCTATCACACCATACTCCTTGTACCAAGGTGATTGATATCCTATGGATGCAGGATAATCACGTTTTGCTTCTCCTTTCATAGATACCCACGCAAGATGGGGTACACGTACTGTTACGCCCATTGCAGCTTGCCAATCTCCCTGTAATTTATGCCCTCTGAAATCAAAGTCCCAATTAGTTACCCCATAAAGTTCAGAGAGAACACCAGGCCTACCAAACTGCCTAGCGGCAGATTGCGCTTGCTTTGCAGTATTATACTCTCTACTGTCACATAGCATATCTATTCCTGGTAAGCCAAAGCTTCTATACGAACGCATAGCCTCTCCCAATGCCGCCGTCTGCGAATGCAATGTCGGTTCTTCCATCATATGGCCAGTCAGTAGCAATTCATGCGCTTCACACCACTTACCGCATTGATCAGCAAAAGCTGATGCAAAACGTTCTGCAATATGATCATGATACCGATACCTTGTGAGAGAAATCTGATCTTGCCCACGTTCCCAAAAGATTTCAGGTAATTTTTCCAAAAGATTTTCTCCATAGTTTTTTTCATAAGTATAGGGCAAATCATCCGTCCAAGGGAGAATAAGATCTTTTTGTTGATGCGGAAAATCTAATATCACTTTATGTGTAAATTGTGGTTCATCTGTAAAAATAGCAGGGATTGTTTGCCCAAACTCTTCTGAAATATACTGTTTATAACGCTCATAAGTCAGGGTAATGAATGCTTGAATTGCCTCTGGATTGAGGGTATCCACATACGTTTGGTTATTAAACCAAGCACTAGGCTCTGCAACCTCTAAATAGGCATACCATATTATACCTAACCCCTGCTCATCACTACGTAGATAGCGGTAAGACTTCAAATAACCTTCTGCATCCAAGTCAACCGCATAAGTAGCAATTAGTGTCCCCTTTCCAGTTCTACGCCCTCTCGCTGCAGAGTCCCCATCTGCTTCATAGGACACATCCCCCGCATAAGGTTGAGGGGTAAAAAGTAGGTGTCTTGCACGATAAGCTAAATTCTTAGTTACCAAGCCCCCCGCAAATCCTGATGGCCAACGATCCTCATCATACAGCCATGCTAACATGTTGTTTACCTTTGCTTCCTCAACACAATGTGTGACCATCTCCATAAATACATTACTCAAGTAGGGTGTTTCAAGTCCGGTTCTCGGATGCATATGAAAGCCTCCAAAGCCCATTTCCTTTAAATAATCTATTTGTTCACTTAGTAATTCCTTTGTTAAATGTGTATTCCATGCCCAAAAAGGTGTTCCCCTATATTCACACGTAGGATCCTTAAATAATGCCTCTGTTAATTTTTGATCATACATCCTATTCACCTGCTCTCCTTGTGCCTCCCTGTGTTTTCATAGATTATAAATCATTACCCTTAAATTATAATATTTTATTCATTTTTTTCAAACTATTATATAAATTTATTTAATATATTTTTAAACAAAAAAGTAGTATACCTATTTATGCAGGTATACTACTTTTTATATCTTACTTTATTTGTTATTAGAGTAATTTAAGTACCGCTTCAAGTTCTTCCGAGAGTGTCTTCGCAAGTTCAAAGTTTGTTTCTTTGAGTGCGAATTCAATTTTTGTTTCTATTGCTTTTTTCTTTTGTTCAATCTCAAGATAATCTTTATTAAAGTGATTTGCATAAATCATTTTCCTGAATTTACGCATACTTATTTGACGTACTGTCTGATCATCAATAATCAATGCATAATCCATACAGTTTACAATAGAATAAAAATCATGTGAAATCATAATTACTGCGCCGTTGTAGTGAGTAATTGCCTGCTCTAGCGCTATTTGGGAATACGTATCGAGATGACTTGTAGGCTCATCTAATAACAACAGATTGGCTTGACTCATACCTATTTTAGCCAATTGAAGGATATTCTTCTCCCCACCTGATAATGCACCGATTTTCTGATTCGTCATCGCTTCATCAAAACCATACCCTATAAGATAGGCTTTCACTTTATCATAAGTGTCAAAACCAAGATCCATAAAAGCTTCTAGAACAGTATGTGATTCATCAAAGACTTCACCTTGAAGCTGTGATAAGAATGCTACCTCTACACCCTCGCCTATACGAATTGCCTCATGTTGATTTTTAAAAATGTCGCGTAATAAGGTGGTTTTCCCACATCCGTTTGGTCCAATAAGTGCCACTTTATCTGTTGATTTGATTTCAAAACTTACATTACTAAGGAGTGGTGTTTCAAATGCAACTGCATAATCAGCCACACTTAGTACAACCTCATCTTCCGTAACATTTACTGCAGCCAAACCTATTTGGGGTTGTTTAATCTCCACAAATGGCGCCTTAATTCTGCGGGCTTCTAAACGCTCTTGAATCTTAACACGTGCCTTAAGAGATTTGCCTCTAGCTGGCTCTGAGCACGTAGTTGCTTCATTTCTCAATTTATTGATCAATGCGGCATTGCGTTCAATTTCCGCAGTATCTGCTGCCGCAAGTTCTTGCAGTTCGATCTTTGTTTGAAGTAATGAGAAGTTGTAATCTATATAACGCCCCTCAAATTCCTGAAGCTCTTTGTTCTCTAAATGAATCATTTTATTAAAGCAGTGATTGAGCAAATAACGATTGTGTGTAATCACTAGCAATGTACCTTTATGCGCATTAATCAGATCTTTGAGTGCATTCAGATTTTCAAAATCCAAAAACACATCTGGTTCATCCATAATTAATAAATCCGGCTGTGTGAGCATCTCCTTGATTACCTGAACCAGTTTAAACTCCCCACCACTGAGATTGGCCACCACAAGCTGCTCATGACGTGTCAGTTGCGCAAGATTTAATTTTTTTATAATAAGACTTTCATAGTCATCTCCACCAATTGCTTCATAAGCATCCAATGCTTCTTGGTACTTTTCAAGTAAAGCCTCTAACTCTACAGCAGTCTCCATCTCTGTACAAATTGCAGTAATCTCGTTTTGCAATTTTAAAAAAGGTTCTGCAATATAATCAAATACAGTTATTTCATTAATATCTTCTCTATCAGAAAATTGACTAACATAGCCTATTCTACACTCAGGCATACGTTCTAAATCCCCTGTATACATAAAGCGCTCAGGGTCCATAATCATAGCGATCAGTGTACTTTTACCACTACCACTTGTCCCTATAAAGGCACAATGTTGTCCTTCTTCTAATGTAAATGAAATATCGTGGTATAACTCTTTTTCTGGAAATTCATAAGATAAATTTGTAACTTTTAGCATGTCATTACCTCCGTCGTGTATTCTCTATCGACCTGTTTGGTGTGAAACGATGGTTTCATCAAGCTTCCTACCCCATACATAAGCTTCTTAGCATACCATTTTTTAGACTAAATTGCAATCTACTTCTTTCCTATTCATGGTGACAAACACACATACGTGTCATGACTTTTGCACCTCATCCTCTAGCCCTTGCACACCAAAATCAATGAGCATTTTTTGATGTCTTGGCACAAGTTGAATCATCACTACGCCTGCTTTTTCAAACATGTATTTGGATGCTTTAATCGAATCTGTCTCTGCATATTTGTCACTCAGATAAACAACCTTTCGAATACCCGATTGAATAATATTTCTCGCACAGTCATGGCAAGGGAATAAATTCACATAAATGCTGCATCCTTCTAACGACTTTCCTCTGGCATTAAGAATAGCATTTTGCTCCGCGTGCACCACGTAAGGGTACTTTGTCTCCAAAAACTCACCTTCTCTTGCCCATGGAAAATCTTCATCACTACAGCCATTGATAAATCCATTATACCCAATAGATACAATACGATTATTTGCATCTACAATACAAGCACCTACTTGTGTCGAAGGATCCTTACTTCTCATTCCTGACAGTAGGGATATCCCCATAAAATAATCATCCCACAAAATATAGTTTTCTCTCTTCATCTGTCTTTCCTCCCTTATAGTTGGCATTATCATATCATGAGAGATATTTATTATCAACTCATTATTTTTTTCCAGCAAAAGAGCTGACTAAGCTTAATTCATTAGGCTAAAAATTTACCATCAGTTGATTAGACGTCAAAACGCCCTAGACCTGTATTGATCTAGGGCGTTCATTGATCACTATAAAAAGCTTTGGGTTTCTGAATCATAAGATGCCAATAAACTCTCTATGCTGGACTGACATCTTTTACCTCTACAAGAACCAGTCATAGCTCCCGTAGCTACTCGAATTTTCTCCAAAGTATCCGCACCATTGATAATTGCTTCTTTGATAACGGCTCGTGTCACTACACGACATGGACAACTCTTTGTTAAACGATCCTTGATTTTTTGTTCATCTATATGACACATGGTATAGCCTCCATAAGATAGGTTGTAAAACTCATTTTTTACTTTATTGCACTGATAATAACATATATAATAAATATTATCAACTTATAGTTTTTATTATTTAATATTTCATTTTCTAGATTAACATTAGACTACGCAGAAGTAATAACCACCCTGTCAAGGTAAATGCACTCCCTAGTGTCGTCACTACCACAACACTTGATGTCAATGTTCCCTCATACCCTAGGTTACGTGCCATAATAAAACATGATACAGTTGTGGCACCACCTAGCATAACCAATAATGCAACCAGCTTCTCCTGCCTAAATCCAAGTGCTATAGCCACAGGTAGCAGTATCGCAACAAAGACCACAAGTTTAAGCACTGAACATATTAACGCAGGCTTGATACTTTCTTTTGTCTGACCTAAATCAAATCCTGCACCTAAGGTCATCAACCCTAAAGGCGTTGCTAATCCTGCAATGTTTGCCACTGTCTTTTGTAGAATTTCCGGCTGTGGCATCCTCAATACAGACCACAAGAAGCCTACTATAATTCCTATAATAATAGGATTACGTGCCACCTGCACCAACGTCTCTTTCATCACTTGTTTGTTTACCTTTTTGCCCTCCCCTTTCATCCCATTAAGAATAAGTACGGCTGCAATATTATACAACGGTACGGACCCTACAATCATAAGTGCTGCTGGTCCTGCCGTCCCATAGATATTCTCTACAAATGCACATCCAAGTAAGGCTGCACTGCTTCTATAGGCAGCCTGTGCAAACTCTCCTTGAAGATGTGATACTTGAAGTCGTTTTGCTATGCCGACAGATCCTAAAATGCTGATTAAAGAACTTAGAAAACACAATACAACAAACCAAGTATCCCATGTCTGATAAAAATCAGCTGTAGATAATTCTTTAAAAAGGAGCACCGGTAGTCCTACTTTAAAGACAAGGCTATTAAGCCTGTTGGCAAAAACTTCATCAATTATTCCGATCCCCTTCAGGAAGTAGCCTACGACCATTAGTAAAAATATAGGAATCGTTGCATTTAAACTAAATATTAAATTATCCACGATGTTTTCCTTTCCACTTCTTCTTCCACTCAAAAAAGGAGTGCGCCGCACCCCTTTCTTGTTCGCCTATTCCAATACCCCAAACTGTTTCCACACAGGTGTCATATCAATCACGGTACCTGCTAAGCGCGCCTGCTCGATTCCAAGTCCTACGATCGCACTACGAATGCCTTCTTCACCACTACATACAGGTGCTTTTCCCTCTAGCATAGACTCTTTAAGTTCTTTGACGATATAATAATCGCCATCCCCATGACCACCACCAACTAAATCTACTTCTGTGATCGCTTCATCTCCAATTCGTTTATACACTAATTTACCACTATATAACTCGATAATCATTGTTCCTTCTGTACAAGAGAAATAAAGACGCCTTTCAGGAATGGCATTACAAGTTGTTGCTTGGAACTGTACATGCACATTGTTTGCAAACTTCATAATGGCAACGACATGATCTTCAATCGTTTTATTTGATAAAAATGGATTGTCATCACCTTGTTCATACTTCTCAACTGGTCCTACTGTTCCCCATGAATTAAATTGCTCCTCATGTGCTTCATAGATACTACTATTTTGAGGGATAAACATACTATTACCACCAAACGCACTAATATGAGTTGGTACAGAATCAATCAACCAGTTTAATAGGTCAAGATCATGGACACATTTTTCAAGAATATGTGGCCCTGACAGTTCCTTTAGTCTTCTCCAGTTGCTCATTATATAGCTTCCATGGTCTGGCAAGATATTTTCCGAACCATTAACGGATACAATATCACCTAATAGCTTACTTTCAAGAATTTTTTTGGCTTCACGATAAATTGTTGCATAACGAAGTGTAAATCCTGTTGCAAATAATTTTTTTGAAGTTTCTTGAGCGCTTTTGATCCTTGCTAACTCTTCAATCGTAATTGCAATAGGTTTCTCTGAGAAAACATGTTTCCCCCCATGAAATGCATCGATAATTTGCTCCGCATGAAATGCATTGGGTGACCCAATCATTACCCATGCGATCTCCTCGTCAGCTAATAGCGCTTCATAAGAATCATATAAAATATTTTCACCCTCTATTTTTGTTAATAAATCTCTGGCATTCGCAACACTTGGATCCCATACCCCTTTGAGTGCCACGCCTTCATATTCACTTAAAATACGTGCAAGATAGGATATTCTCCCCCCACAGCCAATAATCCCAAACTTAATTTGTTTCAAAAGATTCACATCCCTTATGTATGATTTGTCCTTTAGATTCAACTTAGTTGTCTTATTTTTTACATTATATCATAAAATTAATTAATATTAACTACTATTAATGTTTCTAAGTTATTTATTTTAAAAATCATAAATCCCCACTTAGCATAATGTTCTGCAAGCGAGGATTTATGATTGTCTCCACTATTCAATGGCTGTTAAAAGTGCTTTCTTATAAGCAATGAATACTTCGGATGTGGTGAAGTCATTGGTTTTAACACATTTCCCTTGAGGTGTCTTATTCCCTTTAATCTCAAAAACATGGGTAATCGTTCCAGGGTTACCTGCCATCACATAAATGCGATCTGAGAGAAGGATCGCCTCATCGATATCATGAGTAATTAGCAGTGTAGTTGTTCCCATCTCTTTCATCGTATCCAAATACCAATCATGAATATGATGTTTTGTAATGGCATCAAGTGCACTAAAAGGTTCATCAAGGAGCATCAGCTTACTGCTAAACAGATAACTTCGAAGTAGTGCAGCACGCTGCCTCATGCCCCCTGAAAGTTGCGTTGGATAATGTTCCCCTACATGCTCTAATCCAAACTGTTTTAAATACCTACATACCTCCTGCCTTGCTTCTTTTTTTTTCATTCCTTTGATCACCAATGGTAAGGCTATATTATCAATCACCCTTTTATACGGAAGTAGTAGATCCTTTTGTTGCATATAGCTTGCAATCCCCGTACATCCCGTAATTTCCTCTTCATCCAAGTATACTTCTCCTGAATCAGGTTTCTCGAGGCCTGATAACACATTGAATAATGTGGTCTTTCCTATACCACTTACACCAAGTAATGAAACAAGTTCCCCTTTTTGGACTTCAAGTGAGATCTCTTTGATAATCTCCCTTCCATCATAACTTTTAGCAATATCTGATGCTACAAAATAGCTCATCACTTCACCTATTGCGGCAAGTAGGCATTGGTAAAGCCTCTATTACCTAATTCTTCCAAGATGAGCCCTTCTTCATACATCCACTCATAGAAATCTGACCATCTTTTCTCATCAATTGTTCCCCAATTTGCCTTTTCCGCCTTATATTCGTTAGCTAAAAATTGTTGACTTGCCTTTGCTAGTTCAAGATCAACCTCTGGTGCATGCTTAACCAAAATTTCAGCTGCTTCCACTGGATTTTGAATGGCATATTCATACCCTTTTGCAGTTGCCTCCAAGAACTTCTTTGCTTCTACTTCTTTCTCTTCTAAATACTGCGTACTTGTAGCAAGTACTGGTGTATAAAAATCAAATATGGGATTGATTTCTCTAAATGGTATGTAATTTGTCTCTAGCCCTGCAAGCTCTGTTGCAACACCATCCCATCCATAGTATACCCATACTGCATCAATGTCCGTTTGCAACGCAGAGATCACATCTGTCACTGTATTAGGAATCAAGTTTATCTTTTCAAAGTCACCGCCATCCCCTTCTACAATATCTGTCAGAATGGCCCGTTCAAACGGTGTATCCCATGAAGCATAGCGCGCGCCCTCTAATTTTCTTGGTGTGTCTATCCCCTTCTCCTTAAGCGATAAGATTCCCGATACATTGTGATCTATGATACTTGCCACTGCTACAACTGGCAATGGGTTCTTAGCAGTAAGTGCCGGTCCAATCTCCTCTTGGAACGATACAGCAAACTCTGCTTTCCCTGCTGCAACAAGAGATAACGCTCCACCTTCTGGTGGTTGCATAATCTCCACCTGTAGTCCTTGCTCCTCATAAAAACCTTTTTCAAGTGCAACATACATGCCTGTATGATTGGTATTAGGCACCCAGTCCAACACAACAGTAATCTGATCTGCCCCTTTTGCGCTACTACACCCTACCAGGCTCATTACCATTACGCCAAGGGCTATGTATTTTAAAAATTTCTTTTTCATTAATTCATTCCTTTCTTTTGTGTCTGTGAAGCGTGTTGAAGATAGGGCATCAGCCGCTTTTCTAACACGCTCACAATTTTCATCAGCATCAAACTTACTACACTTACCAAAAAAATCACAGCAAACATCTTATCAAAAGCATAGGACTTTCTTACCCTTGTCATATAAACACCCAGCCCTGCTGTGCCTCCAAGCCATTCTGCAACCACTGCCCCAATCACTGCATAACTCACTGACACTTTCAGCCCTGCAAAAAAATGTGGCAAGGCACAAGGGTATTTGATATGTAAAAAGACTTGTCTCCTATTAGCACCCATAGATCTTAAGAGTCTCATAGCATCTTCATCAGCACCTTTAAATCCGTCTAAAAGACCAATTGTAAGTGGAAAGAAACAGACCAAAAAAATCACCATCACTTTGGGCGCCATCCCATATCCCATCCATAGTACTAAAAGTGGTGCAATCGCAATAACAGGAATAGTCTGAGAGATAATAAGCAAAGGATAGACTGTTTGATATAAGCCTTGATAATGATCCATCATAATAGCCAATACAAATGCCACAGCTATACTGATTCCTAACCCCAGACTTGCTTCACCTAAAGAAATAAGCAGGTGGGACATGAGTAGAGGAAACTCACTCATAAAAGCCTTAATCACTTGTACTGGTGAAGGTAACATATAGGCCGGCACAACTTCAAAGCTACATAATAACTGCCAAAAGATAATAAGTGCTACAATCAGACCACCTGCGTAGAGCTTATTGGTGATGTTTTGTAACTTTCTTATCAATAGACCATACCCCCGCATTTGGATTATAAGCTACTTTCATGTAACTCATCACACTTGGTGCCCCTGCACGAATACAGATTTTTTGGCATGCTGTTGCAATAGCCATCAGCTCATCCAAGTCACCCTCTATGGTTGTTTCAAACGGCCCTACAAAAGTATTGAGCCCTGTTGACTTGATATAAGCAATCACCTCATCCACTACACGAATGACTTCCTCACCTTCTACTGCTGGTAACACCTGAATTGCTAGACTTGCATTAAATTTTTCCATTTTACTCACTCCTTTTAATTGTTTTTGACTCGCTGATCTCATTGGTTCACTTTGCAGGATATAAAAAAATGCACAGCATAGCTGTGCATTTTTGGTCTCATCATTTTAAAAGTTATATTCCTCTATACGCTATAACATCTTTATGCCTAGATTCGGCACATCGACGTTGCGTTCTAGTGGTTTACGATTTTTTATGAAATAAGATTCCTACGCCAGCATTACCTGGATCAGGTATTATGGGTTAAGAATGCCCTTTCATTCTCTCTCAGCCAAATTTGGATTTAGCACCCCGTCATTTCTTCTTTTTATTATATATTTTTATCTCATTTTGTCAATTACATACTGCTTAAAATTTTTATAAATCATTTGATTTTATACTTTATTGAACTTAACTAACTGCTGTCAGTTTTTCTATTTCTGCTATAAGTTGTACAAGTTCAACCTTTGGATCTTGATAAAAACGTGAAGCACTCTGATAGATAATCTCCCATCCTATGCGTTCGAGTACAGCCAAGTTATTTATCTCAGCTTCAAGGTCTGTCCCTTCCTGATACTTTTCACTTTCACACACAAGTCTTACATCTTTCTTTTCACCTTCCACGACTAAGCCAATCAAACGTTGTCCTGATGGCTTATGACTCCTTACTCTGAAACCGTGTGCTACAAGTTCTGCTTTGAGCATCTCTTCAAAAGGCTGAAGGGGTTCCTCGAAATAACTTTGCTGACTCTGCTGTTCTTTACCATAATTTACGCAATACCCAAAGAGCTCTCGCCTAAGGTCTTCTTCCTTCAAATCCACTTCAGGATCAAATGAATGCATGATAAAGACTTGATCGCGTCCACGACTCATCGCAACATTGTAGCGTTTTTTATAGAGGTTATCCGATCCATATGTCATAAGACGTAGTGTTTCTTGATCTGTTTTAGCATCTACCATAGATATAAAGATTACATCACGTTCATCGCCTTGGAAGTGTGCAGGCCCACCACACAAGATCTTGCGTTGCTCATAAGCACCTACTGTCATTTCCTTTTGGAGCAGACTATCAATATAGGCGGCCTGCTTCTCTCCTTTAAGGCTAATCACACCAAATGTTTTGTTGGTATATGCTTCATCCTTAAGACATTCGAGAAGACGCATCACTATGGTCTGGGCTTCTATCACATTGATTTGCCCATCTTCCTTCCCTTCAGGAAGATAACATGTTACCAAACTTGGTGTCAGTATTTTCCCTGGTTCGCGTAATGGTTCAATCTGACCCTTATAGGCAAGCTGGTTACTATATCCAATGAGCTCTGGTACACATCTAAAATGTTCTTTCAGTCTAACCGGTTGATAACCTGCTAGCTGTGCGAGATCATAGATTGAAAACCGCCCTGAATAGAGATAATGGTTTGGAATATCTTCAAGATACGTTTTGATTAAACGCTGGATCTCCTCTGTATTTTCTCCAACAGCCAATGGACTTACCTGTTCATCATCACCTACAATCAGCACCTGTTTACCTAGATACAGTGCAATGAGGGCTGTCACATCTGCTTGACTTGCTTCATCGATAATCACTACATCAAACTTATTTTCCCTTGGATCAAAGTGATCGGCTACTTTATCTAGTGGCATTACCCATACAGGAATCGCCTTCTGACATTTTGACATCAACTTACGCGCTTCCTTTTTGAGAAGTTCTGCTTGCTTACCTTTCCCAGCACCCATCTTGAGAATGAGTTGTTTCCAACCTTCAATGGCTTGAATCTCTGTACGATTGGCATCAAAATCCACCAGTTTATGTAACCAAGCTTTGTCACATACAAGCTGCTTTGTATGATAGCTCAGACGCTTCTGTGCTTCTTTAATCTCTTCTCCAATAATTTTGGCACTTCTCTCATGACGTTTTGACAATGCCTCTTCAAGCTGACGCCACAACCATGCTTCCTCTATATTATGAGGGATATCAACCTGCTCATCCACTTCCTTTAAAGCAGCAAGCTGTATCGACCACCCTAATGCAGCAAAAGAAAGTTTCTCAATCAGCTCTGTCTTGCGTGTTAGTAATTTAACCTTCGCTTTTGCCTCTTTGAATGCACTATAAGCCTTTTTATAGGACACAACATCCTTGTCCTTGATCGCTTGACACAGGTTTTTGATCATCTGATTACTATGCACGCCTTCAAGACGATTAAGATAAGTTTCAAACTGCTCTTTAGCCATATTAGCCTCACGCTTTTCACACTGCATCAAACGGTAGTTCATCACTTCTAGAATTTCTTTAATCACAATATCATAAATGTACTGAACTTTACCATATGTTAGTTTTGTAAAATCTTGTTGCGCAACTAAATCCTCCACATCAACACCATAACTTCGAAGTTGTTTTTCAACCGATAGCCATTTTTTAGGATACCACTCCAAGTATTTAAGAATTGCCTCACCATATTTTTGACAAACAACCTCTAAAGCTTCATCTGCTTTACTTAGCTCTGGTGCACCTGCAGGTACCATCTGTCGTTCCCACCTTACCTTAAGTGCTGCACGCTTTTCTCTCAAGGTAACATAGTGTCCTAGTGCGCGAAACTCATCTAATGTTTCTGGTTGTTTACCATTTACACGACTCGCTTGAATGAGTGCTTTCATTTGAGGATTGAGTAAAAGTAACACTTTTGAAACTTTCCCACTTCCTTGTATCTTTTGAATAAGTTGCTCACAGAGTGTTTCTGCATTCATCTTAGGATCAAGCAATCCAAGACTTGGTGCATAGGCCATTAGTTCATCAGCATGTTTGAGGCCAAATTCATAGACTTCGTTAATTTGTGCTGCTAATGTCAACCACTGCTCTTTTGTTTTTGCATCACGGCCTGCTTCGAGCGCTGTAACACACCATGGCGCTTCGAGATGTAACTGGCCACTAATCATTTTAAGTTCGCCTATCAGTGATTTGAGGCTTTGCGCTTCATAGCGCGTCGGGTCTTCCTCAAAATAAGTAAGCCACTTCGGCGTATCTTGCTGAGAGAATTTCTCTTCAGTATCACGCGCACGCTGTAATTGATCAGGTGTGAGCACTTGGTCCATGTCCACCTCTAATTCACACACTTGGCACTCTTCCTGTGTAATGCTTTGTTTGATGTGGTAAAGCTCTTGAATCTGACTTGGTTCAAGCGGTAATGAAACACCTTGTTTCACAGGACCTGGTAGCCACTCACATACCCCACGTTTTTCATAGATATACTCCGCCGCCTCAAGGGGTTTATATGTTTTACCGGCTACTCTAATAGGCGTATATTCAATGAGTTTATAGTTTTTCATCTCATTACTCAGTTTTTCTAGATTCCTAATACAGGTTTCTCTATTTTTCTCATGAAATGCTACACGTCTTGCCAGCTCACTTCGCTCAAGCGTAGCCCTTGTATTATGAATCTCCTCTAAAGTACGTTCAAGCGATTCCCTGCTTTGTGCATCTTTGGTCAGACTTACACAAAGTCCCTGCAACTCTGGGATCACCTGCTCTTTGACTACAGATAATGCTTTCTCACTATAGCTGGTGACCAAAACACGTTTACCATCTGCTAAGAGATGTCCGATCATATTGGCAATGGTATGGGTTTTTCCTGTTCCAGGAGGACCTTGAACAAGCACTGCCTCATTCCTTTCAAGATGCTTGGCCACCAACAGTTGCTCTTTATTCGCAGGTTTTGTGAATAAAATTTTTTGATCTATGCCATTAACATCCAATGCAAGACGTTTCATTGTTTCTTTGGAGGTTTGATTTTTACGGACTTGATCGCCCTGTCCAACTAAGTCTGCAATAAAAGGTGGTACTTGCTTTCTTTTTTGGAGGTCTTCTATGATGCCCTCAATTGCCCCATGAAATCCTAACTGTTTTTTCCTCAAAAAAAGTGTTGTATATTGTCCATCAAGCGCACTGGGAGATCCCTCACCCACCGCTTCTTGCAGTTTAAGACAAAAACTTTTCACTTGTTCTTTGTTAAGTGGGCTTATTGGCTGACTTTGAAACAGCTTAATCCACTCTATTGCCTCTTCATCAGAAAGCCCCAAACCACGCCCTAATAACATATGATACAATTCAGGCTCTTTATCTGTTAATACTAGAGCAAAGGCTTCGATCTTTGGATCAAATATAAGAGAAACCACTTGTAATAGTAAAGGATGGTCAATAGATTCCTCCCCACCCACATTTACCTGTCCACTTCCATAGACCAGTTCGATGAGTTCGGGCTCTTTGTTGAGGCGTGTGTAAAGTTGGTAAAGACTGTTGTAAATTGCTTCAACTTGCCTAGACGCATCTCCCTTTTGAAGCATCTGCTCAGTTGGTTTTTTGATGATACAGATGGGTTTTCCGATTTCCTGCTGCCCCCATTGTTCTTGAACACAGGGATGCTTTGGCCATTCATTCAATACTTCTAGCCATTCTCTTTCACTCTGATGCACCACCACAGGACTCTTCATACCATGGTATGCTTTCAAGAAGCGATAGAGGTTTGTCACTTGATCAATTTTATTATTTATCATGATGCCCTCTCTCTTTATATAAATATCTATTTTAATTTATAGAGTTAACTTTTATTAACTTTATCATTTTAACATAATGTTCATTTTTAGACAAAGCTATGTATCATAAAAAATACCTACTCTTGGCCTTTTTATAAAGCAGCCTGAGTAGGTATCTATGTTTCTTCTATAAAACTTTTCTCACTTGGTCAATAGGGTACGTTTGAATTCCTTTATTTTTAGTACTCGTAATCAAGACATCTAATGCATCCTCTTTCATACGATAAATCTTACCTTTAAGTTTAGTTCCTACAATATTCACAGGTGTCCCTAATTTAACAGGCTTGATGATCTTTCCATCACACCTGCACGCATCACTTGACTTGAAAATTTGTTTACATGCCTCACAAAAATAAAATTGTTTCATAATTTTCCCCCATCATTGTATTTTTAAATATGAATCAATCTTCTTATACTATTTATAATAGGCTGTACCACAAATTATTCATAAAGCTTAAAATTATTTGAGGGAATTAGAAGCCACCTTTAAAACCTATAATCATTGTCAGTATGATCGCGCCTGTACAAATGATCATCGTAATAATCACTTTATTTTTCTTCACAAGCCTTCCAATCAACCATAAAAGCAATAATGCTACAAGTATAATAGCACCAATAGCATATGTTGTTTGGCTAACTGTAATCTCTGCAAGGTCACCAGGTGTCGTTTCATACAGTAACATAAAGAGTTTATATAAGATTTCTGCACTCTCAGCCTTTGTAATCTCTGCTTTTGGGGCAAGCACACCTCCACCATTAATGAGCCCACTTTGTACAGCAAGTGCAATATCTTGTATAGCCCATCCACCAATCTGATTGACATCTGCAAACTTGATGTAATCTTCAATTTTCTCAGGATATATATAACCTTTTTGATCTGCAATCGTTCTTGCACATAGTGAAAGAACATGTTCTCTCAAAATAGCAACATCTCCTTTGAATGTGCCATCTTCATAGCCTTTAATAATTTCATAGGTTTCCCCCGAAGCCACATAAGGATAATACGGACTTTCTTCAGGCACATCTTTTAACGAAGTGGTAAGGGATGTATCTAAGGCGAAGAACATTTTAACTAAAGCTTCGGCAAATTCATAACGGGTAAAGCTTTCCTGTGGATTAAACCGCTCATTTTCTAGGGTAAGATACCCTTTGGACACCATAAACTTAATAGCTGACTGTTGTTTGCTTGGTAATCCCACAATGTCTTTAATCTTTACAGTATGGTCTACAATCTTGTACTTTCCTGTATACTTTGTACCAAATGCAATCGTTTTAGAGGCAACATCATACTGCCCACCCCAGTTCTGCTCCTCATCGCTATAAGATGCCACGACTGTTGTAAACTCATCCTTTGCTGGTAGGGCAAAAGTAATCGTTTGATCCAGCTGCGGGATCACTTCCCCTTCTGGACTTAAAAATGTAATGTCATACGTCTTCTTATCCTTCATACGTTCAAGCTTGATTGTCAATCCTGCTACTGCATTAAAATCCTTACTCTCAATATAAATATAACTTTGGTCATCTAATAAGATTCTAAGCCCTGTGATTTCTTCTAGCCTATCAAACTGCTGTGGTAGCTCAATGATAATTGGCTTTTTGAAATCCACTTTTTGTGTCTGCACCTTGAGAATGGTGTTGAGATCTTTGTTAAAGCTCACTTCCTTCTCCTTCAACAAAGACTCAAATGCACGTCGTGCTTTGACAACGCCCTCTTTCATCTGACCGAGTAGATCCACTTCTACGCGAATCGTATTATCCTCTGCAGTCATCGACTCAGACGCTAGTTCTTCAATGGCATACTGCACATACTGCGTCACTTTATCTTTTGCAGTATCATTGATTGCCTCCTGCCCACTTTGGGTAATCGCTTCATCTAAATACTCAACGTACTCACCTACGTCACTTAACTGATTGACCTCATCATAGGCTATGGTAACATTACTTTCTTCTTGCTCTGCAACTTGGTAAAGTGCGAGCGCCTCTACTGTGAGAATTGTTTCGCTTGGATAGGTATGATAAGTTGTGAAATACTGATCATCTTCTTGAGTGAGTATCAATTGAAAAATACCATCTGCCTCCTGCTGGACATTTTCTCCCCATCCTAATACATAATATTGTTGTACACCAATCTCATAGATCCCACTTATTTGATAGGGTATGTCCACCGCTTCTCGGATTACACCTGGTATATTAATCTGTTTGTCCCACTTTTTCTGTTCTCGCCTACTTAACCTAGTGAACAGATTGACCATCCCACTTTCTTCAAAAGCTTCCATCGCATCCGTAAGGTGCTCGGTTTGGCTCCCCTCTTGCATTTGCGTTACTTCACTAGGCGTCAGTCCTTCCGTTTGCCCCTGCTCAGGCGCCACCTCCACGCCATAAAGTTGCATGGCTACTGTAGCTGCAAGTATCCCTGCCATCATTTTTGTTTTAAATTTTTTCACGTTATACCTCCGTCTGTCTCCTAGATGTCTTCTTAAAGTCTGCTTTTCCCCATATTATTACATTCTTCCATTATATAGTTTTTTAGTATGTAGTCAAATTTTCTTAATAGCTTTCCCTAAAATTCTTTGGAGAAATTCCCGTGAATTCTTTAAACTGTTTTGAAAAAGAAAATGGGTCACTATAACCTAGCTGGATAGCTATTTCTTTGATCGTATACTGCTCGTCTAGGAGCTTCGTTTTTGCAAGATTAATTCTTTCTTGCAAAATATAGCGCTGGGGTGATAGACCAACATGTTCCTTGAACACCTTCCTAAAACTCTCATACCCCATATTAAGTTCTTTGCAAATTTCCTCCAAGGATTTTCGAGATGTACTATACTTCTTGAGCACCATACACATATCATCTGCAAGCCGCTCTTCCCCACCCATATTCTGCTGATGCAGCATCCAGATTTGATAAATGATTTGTTGACACTCAAATAACACCAAAGGGATTTCTTTCTTCGGCACAGTCTTAAAACGCGTAAGTAGATCATCCATCTTCTGAAGCATGCCGTAACTTATCCCCGGATAGAGTACCTCTTCCTCTTGTGTGGCCATCCCTAAATGTACCATATTTTCAAAAACTTCTTTCCCAAAGCAAATAAAAAATTCAAGCCACCTCCCATCGCCTTCAACATATGTATCATGACGCTTACCAGGTAGCCTTTGGACGAAACACCCAGGATAGAGGGGGTATTCCACACCGTGCTCTGTCACATGCACCCCTTTTCCATCTAAAATAAGGAGCCCCCCATAGTTTTCAAATAGCGTATCTCTATTACTTTCCTTCTCTGTTTTTTTGTGTAGAAAACCACAGGAAATACTCCCATATTGGGCATTACTACCTACCACTTGATGGGCAGTATCTTTTTTATAATAGTCTTTCGGAATATGAATCATGTTCTCACCTTTCCCAAATAGCACATGTTGATTCCCACTCTCAACATGTTGCTCTCTTGTTTTTCACGTTACTATTTTCTTATATCATATTTTGGAGGTTATTATGAACAATAGAGAAAATTTTCTTTCTATCATCAAACGTACTGGCTATGAACGTATGCCTGTGAGCTTCAGTCTATGTCCATCCCTCGTTGCACAGTACCATCTGCACGAGCAGACCGATGTGGACTATCCTACATATTTTCATATGATTGAACGCGGCATACGTGGGCAGTCCCCGATTCATTCTGATCCATCTCGGTTCCTTCCTTATCATACCTTACCACTTAAGCCTGGTACAACGCTTGATGACTGGGGTATTGGCAATGAGCCTGGTAGCGCTGCAGCCAAACATATGACGCGAATGCTTCATCCCATGGCTAACTTTGATAGCATCGAACAAATCCACGCCTATCCGTTTCCACAGTTTGCATCCGATGTGCCTGAGTATATGCTAGAAGATGTGCAGTGGCTTCATGCACAAGATCTGATTGCTGTTGGTAGCATGCAGTGCACAATCTGGGAGACTGCTTGGTATATGCGCGGTATGGAAAATCTGATGGTAGATATGATGATGGAAGATCCTATGGCAGAATGTCTATTAGACGTTGTCACACAAGCAGCAATCACACGTGCTCAAAACTATGTCAAAGCTGGGGTGGATGTACTCTTCTTAGGTGATGATATTGGTATGCAAAAGACCATTCTCATGAGCCAAGACCTCTATCGCACTTGGATCAAACCAAGGATCAAGCAAGTGATCGCTGCTGCTAAGGCCATCAACCCTAACATTATAATCTTCTATCATTCCTGTGGCTATGTTGAGCCTTTCATCCCTGACCTTATTGATATTGGGATCGATGTGCTCAACCCTGTCCAACCTGAATGTATGGATTTCAAAGCCATTCATGAAGCCTATGGAGATCATCTTTCATTCCACGGCACAATTGGTACACAAACAACTATGCCTTTTGGCTCTCCTGATGATGTGAGGCGCGAGGTCTACAAGAACTTAGAAATAGCTGGCGACCGTGGTGGTCTACTTGTAGCCCCTACCCATCTTCTTGAACCAGAAGTCCCTTGGGAAAATGTCAAGGCCTATATAGAAGCCTGTAGAAGCTTTAAGTAAATTTTTCTACAAACCTAAAGGGTAACCACTCAAAGTGGTTACCCTTTTATATAGGCTAAGCTTTTCCTAGAATCTGAATACATAATGGCTCTTTGCCAGTCAAAGTACGACTTCTTGCATCAGGTTGCTGCCCGCCTACATATAAGTTAAACAACGTCTCTGGTATGTACGGATTTCCAGCCTCATCAATTAAAGTCACACAGCTTTCATCTAGCACAAAGGTACAGGTTGTTCCTTCACCTGCTTTCAAATGTATACGCTTCATCCCACAGAGTTTGAACACAGGGGCCTTAAGCTGACGATTCTCACAGCGACTATAGACTTGAACCACTTCATCAGCATCTTCCTGTCCTACATTCACTACTTCTACAGTCACAGTGACCTTCTCACCACTTCCTAATGTCTGTCTATCACTTGCTACATTGCGATAGTCAAACTCTGTATAGCTCAGTCCATAACCAAAAGGATAGAGTGGCTCCTCTTCAAGATATCTATAAGTGCGTCCCACCATACTATAATCTTCGAAGGCAGGCAGCTGCTCAATACCTGTATAGAAAGTTACAGGCAACCTCCCCGATGGGCTTACTTTCCCAAACAAGATATTGGCCAATACCTCACCACCACCAGCGCCAGGATACCAGCCTTGAATAATGGCACCACAGTGATCATTCGCAAACTTAACCCCCAGTGCACTTCCACTCAGCAGTACCACTACTGTTGGCTTTCCTTCTGCGACAACTGCTTCTAATAATGTCTGCTGATAACCAGGTAGATCAAGTGTCATCTTATCACCAGACCCAAATTCATTGGATGCATCACCCGCTTCCCCCTCAATCGTCGCATCTAAACCAAGGCATAGGATTACTACATCAGATTGTTTGGCCACATGCACTGCTTCTGAAAGTGTTGGCAGATGTGCACATTGTCCTGGATCAGGTTTTTTATACAGGTGACATCCCTCTGAGTAATAGACTTTCACCTGATTCCCTACAGCATCTTGAATTCCCTCTAATGGTGTGATATAACGTGAAGCTGTGCCACTATAATTTCCGATAAGCGCCTCTCTGCTATCACTATTTGGGCCGATCACCCCAATTGTCCCTATCTTTTGTGGGTCTAGGGGGAGTATGC
Organism: Cellulosilyticaceae bacterium; assembly: GCA_051650265.1. Lineage (GTDB taxonomy): Bacteria > Bacillota > Clostridia > Lachnospirales > Cellulosilyticaceae > JBOFEH01. The sequence goes on along the minus strand of JBOFIR010000166.1, from coordinate 1,739 downwards.
CATCATTTTTGAGCAGTACCATAGATTTTGCAGCCGCTTCTTTTGCCAGATCATTGTGGGCTCTACAATCCAGTAGTGTCGGGTCTAAATCACTATACACCTGATCTTCATCTCCCAAAATACCTAACTTCATTCGTGTGGCCACTACACGTGTCACAGCTTCATCGATAGTTTCCATATCTACAAGTCCTGCTTCATAAGCTTGCTGTACATAGAGGTATGTCACCCCACAGTTGAGATGACAACCATTGTTAATCGCCAATGCTGCAGATTCCACGCTTGTCTTCGTAATCTTATGAAACTCATGAAAATCCGAGATTGCCCAACAATCCGATACAAAGTATCCCTCAAAGCCCCATCTTGATTCCAAAATGTCCCGGATGAGTGTCTGACTCCCACAAGCAGGTTCACCATTGACCCTGTTGTACGCCCCCATAATCCCTTCTACTTGACCTTCCTGGACACAAACTTCAAATGCTGGAAGATACGTGTCCCACAAATCATATGCACTCACCTCTGCATCAAACTCATGACGACATGCCTCCGGCCCACTATGTACTGCAAAATGTTTTGCACATGCTGCTGATTTCAAATAGTTTTCATCTTCTCCCTGAAGGCCCTTAATAAAAGCAACCCCCATACGCGCGGTAAGATAGGGATCTTCTCCGTACGTCTCATGACCTCTGCCCCATCTTGGATCTCTAAAAATATTGATATTAGGTGACCAGAATGTGAGCCCCTTGTAAATCCCGCGATCTTGGTAACTTTGTGCAATCTGATATTTGATGCGCCCCTCTGTTGCAATCACATCACCGATTGTCTGCATCAGTGTCTCATCAAATGTTGCTGCCAATCCGATTGCTTGAGGAAACATCGTCGCCACCCCTGCTCTCGCTACGCCATGTAACGCTTCATTCCACCAGTTATATGCCGCAATTCCCAACCGCTTAATCGGCAATGACTCATGACGCAATTGACTCACCTTTTCTTCCAGTGTCATTTGGGCGACCAGTGCTGCTGCCGCTACCTTATATGCTTCTATTCGCTTTTGATTCATCTTTTGACCTACTCCTTTTCTTTAATAAGCAAACTGCTTTTGTGTCCTGTTTGGATAGTTTTTGATAAGTTGATCGAGCAATTGTCGTTGCATCTGAAGGACAATTGCCTGATAGTCAGCCACATTGACCTGATTGATGCGCTCTTCAGGATCTTCCTTCAACGCTGTCAGCTCGTGTTCTCCATTTTGATAGCGGATATACTTAAATTGGTTAGAGATCAAGGCATATGTACAGGTATCAGCCTGTGGTCGATACTCAACAAGACAATATGCCTCACGCTCTTTTGCATACACACTTTTGCCATCGACATAAGATGGTACTTCTATTTCAAGGAGATCACACAATGTAGGTACGAGATCTATTGTTGAAACCATCTGATGACTGACCTGATTTTTTTGGACATGATCTACCACAATAAAAGGAATATTAATCAGCCCCTCATACAGGGCATTCCCTTTTCGCCAAAGTCCATGATCACCTAGCAATTCCCCGTGATCTGATAGGAAGACGAGAATGGTCTCTTCATAAATCCCTTCTTCTTTCAATGTCTTGATAATCTCACCAATCTGCCAATCCACCAACTCAATCATGTCATAGGTATGCCCAATTCTTATCTGCGAGACTTCATCAAGGGTAAGTTGCTCTAATAATCCCTTGTCTGCCGCCATACCTTGTTCATAA
>JBOFIR010000165.1:0-2653 GCA_051650265.1 Cellulosilyticaceae bacterium | reverse complement strand
CTAATAGCGACTGCACTAGCGTTTCCACTTTTGCTGTATCGATTCCGAGTTGCATTGTGACACGCTCTAGCATCTCAAACTCTTCTTCACCAAATACAAGTGGCCCTACTGATTGAGCAACCATTCTGACTTCTTGGATATTGCCTTGATTACACACGATTTCATATCTCACTTGTACAGGTCTGGTTGCTAATAGCTCTCCCTGTTCATCTAGTACACGTTCACTATGGTTTAATCCTTGTAATTCTGCAAGATTGACTAATACAAGCATTTCTTGCTGTCCACCTGTTATCCAATCTTTTAAGACATACTGATCTGTTTTGAATTGATTGGCTAAAGTCTGCTTCGCTTCATCTTTTAGCTGATCTCTCAGAATCTTAATCTCTGCATATTGCTTATAATCAGCTGTATTGTTCGTTCTCTCTGTACTAACAACCACATCACCAAACACCTTTGTACGTGTGATTGTGCCCCAAGCTTCTAATGTTGGAAGCATTTCTTTTTCCTTTTGATAAGCCGCTTCATCATGAATAAATGCGCTCATTCCTTCTATCCCTAATGCTTGTTCAATCTCCTGAATCTGTGTTTGATACTTTGGCATTTCTGATCCACTGATACGAATGGATACTATCCCACTTTCTCTATCTGCATAAATATTCCCAGCAAATTCTTTGCCATCATTTCTTTGATCTAAATTTTGAATCTCTCGCAGTAGTTGATCCGCTACTGGATCTTTTTGAAAAGGAGACTCAATTGTGATGCTCTCATTTCTATAATACTGCATATTTTCTGTTGTTAATTGTGTATCAGAATAAGCTTGCCACCCGATCAGTCCAACCGTACCTACTATCAATAAACTGATTATCTTCTTCATTTTGTCTCCTCCTATTTCTGACCTATTTTACAAATTTTATTAATAATTGCATACCCTATTGCGCCAAAAATTAGCATAAACGCATGTAAAGCAATCTTTTCTATACGTGCATTTGGCTCTACTATATTGGTAAAAATAATACCAAAACTAGCTGTAGATAATGCCACACCTACTTTGAGGGCGATTTCTGCCCACTTGTACCCGATGAATTGCTCTTGATTTTCTGCTCTGTACGTACGATTACAACTATAAATCGCTAAGACGAAGATCAAACTAATGAGTAACATCAAGACGAGTGTCATCCCTAGATTTTCGAAGTGTACAAGTGTATGAATGTACCCTGATCGGTCTTTGTTCCCATCCCAGATCAGCTCTACCCCAGGTGCATAGTTAACAAAGTAATTTGGTAGCATCAGTAAAGATCCTATCCTTTGGATCATTGCTGTTAACCCTTCTACTTTGTGGTCTATATTTTGATAGCCTACAAGTGCTCGGATATACTCCGCTACTGCATACGCAAGATAAGGTAGTGCAGCTAAAGTACAGCTTGAGATTACTAAACTTGCTACATTGGGATTCACTATGTACTGCATCCAGAATCCGAATAAATACACCATTAATGTAATACTATAAATCACTAACCCATAAAGCAAAATTTGGTCTATATTGTTTAATTGAGCTAATCTTTCCCCTACCGGTGAAACTTGTTCTATCAGCCCTAGCCATCCTTTATAACTTTGCCCAACGGCTATGATACTTCCATAAGCGATGACAAAAGGTACCGTAAAGCTCAGTACACCACATCCTAATTTCACCCCATAGATTTGCTGATTCGTATAAGGTAAAGATTTAATAAAACAGCTCACGCTCACTGATTTATTCTCTTTAAATTGTACATAAAGTAACACAAGTAAACCTAATGCCATAGCCATCATGTATACTTCACCTAATCGCGTGATGCGATGTAGTAAATTAGGTGCCATATCATATGAGTAGCCATTCCATAAATAGCTGTTATAATCCCTTGCCAGGCTGTCAGCAAAATTAAATACCCCTATTGTAAAAGCTCCCACAAAATAAAGCAGGATCATCCATATATTTCTCAATTCATGTTTGATTAACGCTTTCATCATTTCTCTCCTATTCCCTATTGGTATAAATAAATATTTCCTCTAAAGATAATGGAATCACTTCTAAAAGTTTGACCCCACAGTCTCTTAGTCGGTCTTCAAATCCTTGATGATACGCTTTGGTCACCAGGTAGTACACACTACCGATATGTGTGACATCCAAGATATCTGGCCACTGATAGAGTTCCACAGGTACTTTTTCTTCAAATACTACCTGTACTTTTTTCACTTGCTGTTTGAGTTCATCTACTGTACTTTGGTAAGTCACTTTCCCATGGCTAATGATACTCATCTCATCGCAAATCTTCTCTAGTTCGCTTAAATGGTGTGAAGAAATCAGTACGGTCATCTCACGTGCTTCTACTTCTTGGATAATCATATCCAGAACTTCCTTCTTCGCAATCGCATCTAATCCTGATGTAGGTTCATCTAAGACTAAAATCTCTGGCTGAATGGCTAAATTGAGCATGAGTGCCAAACGCATTTGCATCCCTTTTGAAAGTTGATACACTTTTTTATCCAACTTGAGTTTCATTTTTTTGTTATATTCATGGAATTTTTCAATTGAAAAAGTTGCATAGGTTGATTGATAAAAATCAATTAAATGTTTAATGCGATAGCTTTTGAAATATTGGTTTTGATCTGCCAC
>JBOFIR010000164.1:0-14785 GCA_051650265.1 Cellulosilyticaceae bacterium | reverse complement strand
TATTTGATAAATATTCACCCTTCCCTGTGTATATACATATAGTGAATGTCATCTATTAGATAGCCCAATGCTTATCCTCATTTTACCTATTAAGGAGGTGCTTATTTATGTATGCCGACGTATACAATGAAGTAAACTATTGTATCACACCTATCTACCATGGCCATTCTCCCAACATTTTTATTGATTCCTCCACTGACAATATTCGTACAGATATTTCACTTTCTGATAGGCACATGGTGAAGATTTGGGGGCAATTCAAAAATGCATCACAACTTCCTCTTTACAAAGCAGTTGTCAAACTGATTGAATTAACCTGTCATAATGGCCAAGTCGCAATGCATCCTATCGCAGAAACATTAACCGACCCGAGCGGATTTTACTTTTTTGATGTTACCATTCAGACCAGTTGTTGCTATCGCATTGTAGTTGCCTCAAGAAATGCTCAAAACAATAAAATTCTTGTACCTCATTTTAGTAGCTGTCATCTTACAAATACCCTTCCGCATCCTTGTCACAAAAAAATCCAAGCATCATTTTCTGCACCTTATCAAGGAGGTTCCTATGAATACAAAATCTAATGAGTTCATCAAATATATAGGTATTGAGTCCCCAAAAAAATTAACAACCCCCTATTTCAAAGTACTTACTTGCAACGGCCAATTCTCTCTACTTCCGAATTTCCCTGATATGGCAGACCTCATAACCGTTACCACAACCACCTCCATTACATCTTCAGAAATCGTTGAGGTGAACAATAGTTATAAAGCCGTTATTTGTGGGGTGATCAAATTTTCATTTCAATATGCTACCGCTGATCCTAGATACTCCTTATTCTTTGGCGATCATTTCTTACACTTCGGTGACTATATTAGCCTTCCAAATACAATTTCTCATACGATGCATCTCTTCCCATCTATTATTGTCCAAGATATTTTTTCTCACACGCTTTCCCCTAGAACACTTTATCATAATGCGCTCATATTGCTTACAGTCCAATTAGGTTGAAAGGAGGCATACTATGCGTTTAGAACCTTACAAACATTACGTTTCAGAATCATCCGCATTTGAGATCTTGTCACTACCGCCTCACAAACCTGATCTCTCACGTATTTTGGATACAGTAATCGTCCCTACTGTAATTGACTATAGTTTTGTAGAGACTCCACAAGGCTTATCCTATGAAGGGCAACATCTCTCAGGCATCACACTCGTTGTGAATCTGTCGCTCACCGAAAAACTTACTTATATGTCCCATACCTCTACTGAAACTGTCCACTCCATTCATTACACCTCTATGCGAAGCTTATCTATTGTTCTGCCACAACAAGTTGGTGGTTTAGATACCCTCGCTGTTATTAAATCTGGAAATTTCACAATCCACCCTTCAATCGAACATGTTCATCCCAAAGCAGCCGATACTCGGACAATTCACCAAGTATCACTCTTATTGATGACCCTAACACTACGTTAAATTCTCTATAAAGGAGTGTGTACCTTATGTATGCTACAATTAAAGGAATTGTATTTCATGATACGCTGCATACTGGCTCTTACTCTCCAGAATGCTCAGGGATAGCTGGGGTAGTTATTTTACTACAACTCCCCAACCAAGAATACCTTACTACAACGACCAATCCCTCTGGTGAGTTTATCTTTAAAGATCTCTATCTCCCTGGTAACTATATACTTTATGAAATTGTTACCCCTCAAAAAGAGAATCAGCCTATTCCTACTTCTCTTTTTGGCCCATTTGGTTATAATAGCCTTACAACTCCAAGACAATATACGTTTTCTATTGCTCAGGAACAAGTACATAATGACTTGGTTATCAATCATTTTTATTTTGGGCATGACTTCCTAGATCCATTTGATGCATCTCCTTTAGCTTATCAAGTAGATCCCGACGGCAAACAGCTTTATAGCCTTGACCTGGTTACAGGCAACACCTCACTTATAACAAAACTTACTCATCCCGGCGATTATCGTGCGATGAGTTATAACCCCTTTGATCATTTTATCTATGGCTATACCCCAACTACTCACCAGATCTTCAAACTAACACCTTCTGGATTTGTCACTTTATATGATATTCCAAACCTTCCAAAGAAAAATTATACTGCCAGTGCAATTAGTGACAATGGCGAACTTTATCTCTATAAATCACAGGATCTAGACTTTTATATTGTAAATCTACGCTATGATTCCCCTCTTTATATGCAGCTTGTTTGTCCTACTAGTGATGCCAAGCAATCATCTTACGAGATAGGGTTTCCCATTTCTCCTTTAGCATTACAAACGTGGGCCTTTCATCCCACCAATCACCTTTTATATGCCATTAATAGTGATGGCTGTATCCTATGTATTGACCCTTTAACTGGCATACATAAGCCTCTCATGACTACAGGAACACCCCTTGCACGCAATCATACTATTTTATTTGATTACGTCGGTAATCTTTATTGTATATTTGAGCATTCACAGGCACTTTACCGTATCACACTCTCAGATCACAAAGCCGTTGCTGAAGTATTTACAACACTTCATACACCGTATCTAAGTGGTGGTGCAAGATCTAATAGTGTACCACTCTATCTTCAATTAGGAAATGCACCTGACTTATCACAAACGAATGCCCCAGGGGACTATAGCACCTCCCTAGCTAGTAATGGCCCACGTCATGGCATCACCAACATTCTCAATTTTGGCGATACTTCTACAGAGCCTTTTCACCTAGACCCACCGCCCTTCTTAATTACTGACTCTACTTATACATTAGAAATTCCTGTTATTAATCGTACTGGCCAAGATGCCTATTTGTATGGCTGGCTTGATCTCAATCAAAATGGTGTTTTTGAAGGTGCAGAGGCTATTGCACCCATTACTATTCCAAACCAATTAGATGCACCTTACTATGCTTCACTTACCTTTACCCGTTCATCAACCACACCCATCCTAATTGGTCAAACTTACTGTAGGCTACGCCTTACAACAGATTTGTTGGCAAATACCAATACAGATAGCGCATCTCTTGATACGCGCACCTTAGGACCTGCCTCTGATGGTGACGTCATAGACTTTCCTTTCAACATTACAGGACTTCCACCTTCTGGTGAAGACCATCTCTATGAAGTCTGCTACTGTAACCAAAATACTTCCCATACATGTATGCTCGAAGACCCTAGTGGCGGTACACTGCATTTTGCACTCTTAAAAACACCTCAATCAGGCAGTGCCTCCGTTCATCCCTCTTCTGGTAAATGGTCTTATACCCCTGCCGTGGATTATGTGGGCGAGGATGCTTTTATCATCCGCTGCACTTCTTCCATCAGCACACTCTATACCGATATCCATGTTGTGATCTCTACCCTATTAGTAGATCTCTCTATGAGGTTAGAACCCAATAGCCGTGAAGTAACCCCTGATGATATCATTACTTATTCTCTCTTTTTAAAAAATACAGGATCCGTTCCGCTTACTCAAATTATCGCTAGCAACCTGCTACCTTTTGGTTGTTATTTTATACCGGGTTCTGTCATTACCCATGATATTCACACACCGATGACCGATGTTGGTATTAGTGTCTCCCTTGATCCACTTGCCCCTGGGGAAGAAAGCACACTTAGTTTTCAATGTACTACAAGCGCGATGCTTACACAAATCGATGCCTCCTGTAAAGTTGAATATTCCTATGAAAACACAATAGCAAATGACCGTCATACGCGTTCAAAATCAACACCAATAGTCGTTACTGCGGTGCATAATCCTGAACTTATTGCTGAATTTGATACCGATCACTTGGATGCCCTATCTGGTGATGTCGTCACCTTCAAAATCCTACTCAAAAATACCGGCACCTTACCGCTCAAAAACATCCGGCTCTACCCTAGACTTGCTTCACTCTTAAGTTATCAAAATGACTTTCATGTCAATGACCAACCTGTTTACACCAACTTTATTTCTGGCTACTCACTAGATCTACTTGCACCTCATACCAATGTCAGTATTCACTTTACAGCCAAAATCCTAGATTCACCCAGTTCTACAACACTAGAATCCCTATTTAAAATCGATTATGACTATGAACTTGCTAGACTTACCCAGTCCAAATCTATCAAATCTGCAAAACACTTATTGAAAGTACACCACCCAAAACTAGAAATTACAAAAACGCCCAACAAATCTAGCGTCTCACTCGGTGAAATCTTTACGTATACGTTTACTGTCACCAACCATAGTGACCTGCTCGCTTCACAAGTCGTCATTCAAGATACACTCCCCTCTATCTTTGAAATATTGGAGATTAACTGTGACGACCGCTTACTCACTAGTACACTTACTTCTGGCCTTGCCATAGGCAAACTACCTTCCCATAGTTCAAAAACAGTTGTTGTTCAGCTCAAAGCACTCGGGCGCCTTCCCCAAAACACCTCTAGTGACTCCTCATCCACAGGGATCTTCACACTTAATCTTCCGCAATCAGAGACTCTACGCGAAATCTCTGTCCCAATAAGTAGCAGTAGTGATGTATTTGTCACCGATGCAGGTCTTCATATAAGCTGCCACCTTTCAACATCTGAAGCAACAATTGGGGAAGTGATCACCTATACATTACACCTTACCAATACAGGTACTGTTACACTCAACGAAGTACTCCTCCAGGATTTATTGACACCTGAACTCAAATTCATGCCCCGTTCTGTAATGATCGATGGGCAGCCACACACAGATGCTTCTATTATTAGTGGTATTAACCTTAAAGATTTGGGAGTAAATGTCTCTACTACAGTCACTTTTGAAGTGAGCGTGATTGCCAAAGTTTCCAAGCAAATTGACTGCGCATTGTCTGCTTATTACACTTATGGCTTTAATAGTATCAAACCTATGAAAACAGGCCGTACGACAAGTAACACTTGTTCACTTACACTCCACTATGTCTCCATTGAAATCAGTGGAAACATCCATCAGTCTATTGCCTTTCTCAATGATGAGATTTGCTATACTTTGCGTATTCAAAACACTGGTGACACCCCTGTATTTAACCTCATCCTGCGTAACGATTCTGCTGCTTACGAATTAGCAGAAAGTAGTTTTAAACTGAATGATAAACTCATCAATAGCGTTGATCTCAATCAGGGAATTAACATGGGTTCACTCTCTCCAAGCAACACCTTAATGATTAGTTATGCACAAAAAATATCTGAACATTATTACCCTCTTGATAATCTTTCTAGTACACTTATGACACAATTTTCTTATACCTCACATGATCATACCATCAAGTACGGCCAATCCAATGTACTAGACCTTGCTATTCCTCTTGCCTTGTCAACTTTCAAGCAATTTGAGACCTCAAACTACTTCGAGATCTCAGATCTTAAACCTGATTTGGAGACAATTAACTTAATATCTGGCAATATTCACCTGCTTAAACACTATGTGATCAAGAGCCCTGTAGCCACTTCCATAGATAATCAAAAACTTACAAGCCACAATCTTGTTTTTCATGGTATTCTTGAGCTCACTGCAGAATATGTATCTAATGAAGCGGCTCATTCCATCTATTCTAGCTATCATACTTTACCATTTAGCACTTTTATCATCTTACCTGAGGATTTTCCTGTACATTCACATATCCACATTAATGCAACACTTCAAAACGTGTGTTTCAAACTCATTAATAATCGTTCATTTTTTGCAAATGCCTCTATACTGGCAATTGCTTATATTAAATAAATAGATTTTAGGAGGGATTTTTAGATGCCTTATAACAAACCCCAAAATAATAGACCTAACCCTAACCCAAAACCAAAGAACCCACAGCTCATTACACTTGGAAATAGTATTGAAATCAATATTGATCCTAACTCATGTGCTGCAGAAATTCGTGCAGATGTTACTGTTGCCCAATTCACTTCTGTCAGATTATGGGGACAAATTGTAAACTGTAACAATGAACCTGTTGCTAACGCACAAATCAAACTCGTTAAAATCGTATGTAAAGGAGATACTAAAGATTATATTAGTATTGCCCATACCACAAGTAATCACCAAGGCTTCTATCAATTTGATATCTGTTCAGACGAAATTGCTTGGTACAAAGTTTTGGTTGGAAAATCTACTACAGGCAAGGAAATTATTGTCTCTAATCATACCAAACCTACTTACAACAATGATCCTATTACTTATGACACACCTATGCCTTATGGTCAAAACACTTCTTACGCTCAGCCTTATGATACGGATTATAACTACGACTGTGATGACCTATCTGACTGTGATTCAGAATGTTAACAAATAAGAGGAGATGCCGACAGGGCATCTCCTCTTATTTGTTAACACAATTATGATCTCGTATAAGCATACGTATTATTTGCATAAAATTTTCCTGCTGACTGTTTGGTAAGTGTCATATAGGGAGAAGGGGGCTGGCTATATACATAAGCATTCATCTGATGCGCTGTATCTGCCTGAATGACTCTCTCTTGACTTGATATCCCATCCTCTTCCGATATTGACTCTGGCTCCACATTTGCCACAATAGGCGCCTCACACTCTACAATAATATTATAATACACGTCTTTTGCACCGTAAGTTTCTAGCCGATAGCATCCACTCGCATCCGTAAGTGCTTGATCTACTACTTTAAAATACTCCCCATCATCACTTTGGCAATTACAAATAAGCTTAACGATCTGATTACCAAGCGGTTGCCCTTGGCAGTCACTAAGTCTCCCAAAAATTGTTGTTCCGATCACACGTTCAACTTGTAGGTCTTTGTGTATATCCCTACCCTCGTAGAGATTCCTAATATCTAGTGAAGTCCCTATTATTTGCTCATACTCAGTGAACTTATTCACTTCGTTCAAAAAACCAGTATACTTCATCTTACTCCCTCCAATAACCCGCTTACCTTGTTACCATTATATTCCATATACGAGTTTTGGTTCCTTTTTATGTTATAATCTATAAGTTACATAGGCCTTATACTCTTGAAATCCTCCGTCTTCATAGCCCAAACATCTTACAAAGTAGCCTATCAGCGTCTTTGATTGACTATATATAATTGGATACACACAGTATAATGTATACTGTTCTAAATGCTCTTCATCTACAGCATATGCTTTGATCACAGCGCCAATCTGAGCGCCACCATCTTCTCGCGTACCACTCAACATCGAGGTATCTAAAATAAATTTTCTTTGCTTATTTCTTGTGATTTCTACTGATCCAGACTCACCACATGTCACCTCATACCCATGCTTTTCCATATTTCTCAAACTCAAGATCTCACGGAGTATGCCTGCTTGAAGTACATAGATCCCCCCACACAAATGCTCTTGTGCATCATGCATTTGAACAAATACGTCCTCACGCCCATTTTTAGTGAAATCCCCTAAAAAAAGTTTACACGCCCTAACTGGACCATCAGCTAATACAATCAGATGCCATTTACTCTGCTCCCCAGTAGTATAATTGAGCTTCAAACTTTCGATAAACTCCACTTCATTTTCGCTATATTTTTTGCCGATCAAGCATATATTCTCCTCAACATCCTCTTCCTCTATATAACCCACCATACTGTTTAATAGCTCTAATGTACCATCCATGCACTGCTCTTCATCTACTTCAAATTCTTCTTCATCCAGCTCTTCCTGACACGCCTTCTGTGCCTGAATCAAGTATTTTTGATAAATCCTATCTTGTGGGTAGTTCTTATAAAGATAGGTATAATACTGTTTCATCCTTTTGGAGTATTCCTTATTATAGCAATCTGTCTCAATCAAACTATGATTTTCATACACAAAAATAGCGACATCATAAGCCTCTTCATAACTATGCTTCCATATAATAAGCTCATCGATCCCGTCTTTTGGTTCTAGATCTTCACAATACAACTTATCGAAGGCTATCCCTTCTTCAAGCATATAACCGAGTTTTCCCTTTTGCCATTCTAATAGATAGGCGATAGATTGTTCTTCTTTTGTTTTCCCTCCTAATAAAATACACTGTCCTTCTTGTTTTTTTAGTCTCACCATCTCAAATACAGAAAGCTCTACGAGATTGATCTTGCTATTCCAGATCAGCTCTAGATATCTTCCATAGTTCTTAAGTATTCCTATGTAATTACTTTTTTCATTATTATAAACGACTATCACTTCAGTATTCCCATCCCCATCAATATCTCCCTCTAATAAGCTTGGAGAGTCATAGTAGGGTTTAATTTGTAAAAGCTGTACCCCCGGAGGCAAATAACGTAAAACCATCTGGCGTAAGTATTTTAAACTCTGCATCTTTATTCCTCCTAATCTATTAATATCTTAGGTACTTCTTCTATCACCAAGACTTTATACCAAGCTACTTGATCTATCTTAATCCGAAATACATATACACCCTCATCATCTGTCATTCCCCGATCTACCGGCATATAATAGAATCTTCTTTTTTTCTTTACTTTCTTACAGAGCTGCACCCTCACATGTTTTAATCTATTATTTTTTTCATCACTTACTACGCCACGAATTATAACGCTATTTGTTCTACTTTCCATAAGCGTTACCCGTCCTTTCTTTAATAAAAGCACTCCTATTCTATATATATTAGCAACGGCAGGCTACTATTCATAAGAATCCCCCTTAAAATATAAAAGAGCAATACCTCTGACTGGTATTACTCCTTTATATTTTAGAGACAAAAAGTTTTGATAACTTCTTCTCTTTCTATTCCTATTTCAATTGGCCTGTGGCACAAATAACCATCAAATCGATTCAGAATATTTTGTTTGTGGACCAAAACCATAAAGTTATGACCTTCTAAAATCTCATGGTTCAATTGAATCATCCCCGCATGGCCATTAGCCCCTCTAAGAGACTTACCCTTCCTATATTCATCTTCTTTATAAATCAGTGTATAGAATGGTGGTGACTCCTGATAAAATTCACACAGTCCCCCACCAATCACATCATAGACATACCCCCACTGTGGGATAATAACCTCCGTATCTTCTCCCGGATCTATGGCCCACAGTTTACTTACAAAGTCTGGATGAATCATATTATCAGAGTCAATACGCATATGATACAACCGATCATACCCCACACATGCCTTGCAGGTTTCTGCATAGAGATTCGTAATAAATCGTATGTTATCGGGCAGTGGCTCATATGCTGCTAAAGCTTCCTGAATCAACGCTTCTGTCTTTGGATCATATGCAATCAATGCCAAGAAGTCTTGATTACTTTGCATACGAAAAGATTTACATGTATAGTTCATGAATAAACCCATACGATAATCTATCCATTCTTTGGTTAATCGTGCTTCTTTATAAGGGTTATTGGCCCATCCTGGATCTACATTAAAAAATGCCCATATGACTATTTTCCGTGTCATTCTGCCACCTCATATCTTTATACCAAATTGACTAAGTATCTTTTCCTTCTCATTCCCATCAGTTATTCTCCTTGTCATCACTTGGCCAAAGGTATCAAATTTATTCGCTACATTCTGGCCATGAACTAATATCAAGAAAGTATCCCCTTTTGCCATCACATGGTTAAGCTCTAGGTATAAATCCCAGTTATTCTTAACAAATTGATAGCGTTGCCCCTTTTTATAATTATCTACTAGATAGATGAGTACAGAAAAAGGAGACGTCCGATACACATAAGTTCCCACCCTTTGGCTAGACGGTTCATAAATATACCCTTGAGGATTAACCACCGCTTGCAAAGTCCCATCATCAGGTATATCATGCAGTTCCTGAATGTAGTTAAGATTGAGCATATTATCTGAGTCAAAAAATAGTAGATAAAGCCGATCATAACCCTCTATTTGCCTTAGAATTTCTTGCGTATGATTGGCTGTAAAAATAATATTATCGCTTAGTCTAGGGTATCGTGCTAGTGATTCATCAATCAAGGCTTTGCTAAGAGGATCATAGTGCAACAATACTATAAAATCCTGATTGGTCTGCATACTCAAACTTTGATAGGTGTAGTTCATAAATAAGTCAATGCGATAATCTATCCATTCTTTGGTCAGCCTTTCCTCATTTACTGCAAGATTCGCCCATCTCGCAATATTGAACAAAATATCTATAATAATCTTCTTCTTTTTAGTCTGCGCCTCCATCGTCCCCCTACTTTCTACTTACTGTTTTCTATGATCCCAAAGCTACTGAGTATGCCTATTCGTTCTGCTTGATCAGTTATTGTTCTCCCAAGATGGGCTCTTTGCACACCCCAAGGTGCCGTTTTTTCAAGTTCATAAGAAAATGCCACATTACTATCATGACTATGATTAATATATGCCCGCCATGCAATCTTCTCATGCCTGAGTCCTACCGCTCCCGTAAATCCAGGGTATTGCCTCCTAAGACCTGCCAAATACTCCTGCGTATTGTAAGTCCAACAATTAAAAAAACTTGAAAAGTTAAAGTACTCAGCCAATTCTCCTGTCACAGATGAGTAAATATACCCGTCTTGGCAAATCAAGATCACCGTCTCAGGTCTATGCTGATAAGCGCTCATCTTTGCTACAAACCCCCTGTGATACATATCATCACTACCAAGTTCTATCTCATAGAAATACTTGCTCCCCCTAATATAGTCACAAACCTTAGAATCATATTGCTCACTTGGGATAAATACAATATGAGAAGGTAGTTTGTGATACGTTGCCAAATGTTTGAAAATAAAGCTCTCTGAACGCTCATCATATAATACATACGCCCTAAATTCTTGTGAGGTTTGGCTCCTCAAACTAGGTAGTGTATAGTTCATAAAGAGTTTCATGCGTTTTTGTATCCACTCTTCTGTCAAGGCTATTTTTTGTTTTCCTAAAGGGTCTAGATTATTAAAAGGAATCCTAAATACGATACTCTTTTCTCTATTCATAGGCTTACTGATCCTCTCTTTCCCTGCTATATTAAAATATGAAATTCCTCTAATATCTGATTTTTTATTTTTTCATCTTCTATAACAGACTGGTAAATATACGGTGCAAATCTATTGGAGACATTTTGTTCATGAACAATCACCATGAAGCTATTCCCCTCCATCAATTCATGCCTAAGTTTAATAATGCCCATATGCCCATTCTCTGTTTGATAAGTAGGATGTTCATAGTAGTCCTTACCATTGATAATAAAAGCAAAAAATGAGGGCGATTCATGATAAAATCTTCCCATAGCACCTGTTGTGGTCTGATAGACATAACCATGCTGCGCAATAATAACCTGCGTTTCTGGCTTTGGTTCCCATGCTTGTAATTTTTCAATATATCCTGGATGAAACATATTATCAGAGTCAATCCGCACACTATAAATAGAGTCATACTCATGCGCATACTCACGTACTTCTCTATAAATATCTGGTACAAACTTAATATTATCTGGCAAAGGTGGATACTGGGCCAGAATGTCTCTAATAATAGGTTCGGTAACAGGATCATAGGCTAGTAGTGCTGTAAAATCTTGGTTCGTTTGATGCCTCAGACTATTACACGTATACTTCATAAAAATATCTAATCTGTATGCAATCCACTCTTTCGTTAAACGAGCTTCCTTATAAGGGTTGCGAGGCCATGGGGGATCAATATTGAACAATATCCCAATTATTATTTTTTTATTCATAAATCACCTCATCCTATTTGCTAATAAATCTACCGTCTTCTAGCATCTTACTAATTTCTTCAATATTCATAAGTTCATCCTTTGAAGAATATCTTTTAAAACTCACTTTATTAAACATCTCAAAATCCCCATAATATGCACTGACTGTGTCAATCTCTAATGTTGGTGCAATTAAATAATAGGTATCATTATAACTATAAGTATGTGGCGCTTCATACTCTGACACCAAAACTTCATCTAGCTTTTCCCCAGGTCTCATCCCTATATCTTTAATTGTGGTTTGCGCATTGCCATAAGCTGCAATAAGTATATTGGCAATATCTGTGATTTTACAAGCCGGCATCTTCATTACAAAGATTTCACCGCCTACACTCTTCTCGGCTGCCTCAAACAAGAGCCCAATAGCTTCTTTTAATGTCATGAAATACCTTGTCATATTCGTATCTGTTAGCGTTACTTCATTATATCTTTGAATTTGACTAATAAATAATGGCACCACACTCCCATTGCTCCCTAATACATTTCCTGCTCTAATACACACAAACTTTGTATCTGAACTCAGTTGATTTGCTTGTATAATCAATCTTTCTCCTACTGCCTTTGTCATACCATATAGATTCAGTGCATCTACTGCCTTATCTGTAGATACATCTATCACTTTAGTGACTTTATTTTTGATACTTGCTTCTATGAGATTCTTGGTACCTATGATATTTGTTTTGATCGCTTCATTAGGTTGATTCTCACAGACAGGTACATGCTTAAGTGCTGCAAGATGAAAGATATAATTCACACCTTTTGTAGCCTCCAAAACCGCTTCGTAATCTCTTATATCGCCAATGATAAATCTGAGTCTTTTATCATTAAACCGTCTTTGCATCTGCACTTGACTCAGTTCCCCTCTAGAAAAAATAATAATTTCTTTAGGTTGTTTGGTTAACAATTGTGTTACCAGTTCATTTCCCCATGAGCCAGTTCCGCCTGTCACTAAGATTACTTGATCTTTATACATCGCCGTTCCCCCATTTTTATTATAATTTATCAGTTTATGTCTAACCTTGATACATATTCTATATTATGATTCACATATTCAAGGTGTACCTTTATCCTTTATATTTCATATATTATATGAGATTCTATATGCTATTTTTAGGAGGCAAATCATGAAGACTATTCTCATTACTGGGGCAAATGGCTTTATTGGCAAAAACCTTAGGCTCAAGCTCTCTTTGTGCACAGATTATGTGCTTAGATCCTTTGATAAAGATAATACACACCAACAACTCTCTGACTATGTAGCCGAAGCAGATTATATTTTTCACTTAGCTGGTGTTAACAAACCGCTCAACCCCGATGAATTTTATACAGGCAATGTTGATTTAACACACACACTACTGGATCTACTCAAACAACATCATAAAACAATTCCCTTAATCGTTACCTCCTCGATCCAAGCAGGTAATGACTCACTTTACGGCAAAAGCAAAAAGCAAATGGAACAACTCCTAGAAGATTTTCATCACGCTACCCATTGCCCCGTACTGATTTTCCGTGTTCCCAATGTATTTGGCAAATGGTGTAGGCCCAATTATAATTCAGCAGTCGCAACATTTTGTTATAATATCGCTCATGATCTACCTATTACAGTATCTGATCCCAATGCCTTGGTGACACTTATTTACATTGATGATCTCATCGCACATTTTGAAGCACTTCTCACCCAAGATGTAACGACATTTTCTTTATTCCCTAGCCTATCCACAACTACGACCCTCACACTTTCTACCCTGACTCAAAAAATATATGACTTTGCCTTAGCACGTAAAACACTCCTCATGCCTGATCTCACCTCTCACTTTGACCAGGCACTCTATGCCACTTATATTTCTTATTTGGAACCTACCAATCTATCCTACCAACCACCAGTCACTAGTGATCAAAGAGGTTGGCTAGGCGAACTCATCAAATCAGAGGGGCTAGGACAGTTCTTTGTCTCTACCACAAAACCTGGCATTACACGTGGCAATCACTACCACCATACCAAAACAGAAAAATTTATCGTCATTCAAGGTGATGCCTTAATTAAACTCAGGCAAATAGGCTCAGATAAAGTCACTACTTATGCTGTCAGCGGTGATCAGCTCACTATTGTAGATATCCCTGTGGGTTATACCCATGCCATCACTAATGCAGGCTCCTCAGACCTCATTACCCTGTTTTGGTCTAACCAAATTTTCGCACCAGAAAATCCTGATACTTTTTTTGAGGAGGTTATATTATGTCAAAATTGAAAGTCATGACTATCGTCGGCACACGCCCAGAGATTATTCGCTTGAGCGAAGTCATCAAGTGCCTGGACCAGTGCTTTGATCATATCCTTGTGCATACTGGACAAAACTGGGATTACACACTCAACCAAATTTTTTTCAAAGACCTAGACCTACGTCAGCCAGACCATTACTTAGATAGTGTTGGGAGCCATCTAGGTGAAACCATCGGCAATATAATCTCAAAGTCCTATGTATTACTCGCTTCTGAAAAGCCCGACGCACTACTGGTATTAGGCGATACCAACTCTGCCCTATGCGCCCTCTCCGCCAAGCGCCTCAAAATACCGATTTTTCATATGGAAGCTGGTAATAGATGCTTTGACCAAAACGTTCCTGAAGAAATCAATCGAAAAATTGTAGATCATATAGCAGATGTGAATCTTCCCTATACTGAACATTCTCGTCGTTACTTACTGTCTGAAGGCATTGCCAAACAATTCATCTTTGTGACAGGCTCTCCTATACCAGAAGTACTTGCCAAACATCAAGACAAAATTAATCAAAGTGCTATCTTAACCACCCTCAATTTAGAACCCCATAAATACATCCTTGTATCCGCCCATCGCGAAGAAAATATTGATAACGAGGATCACTTCTTCTCCCTTATGACAGCTCTCAATGATATGGCTATGCTCTACCAGTTACCTATCATTTACTCTACACACCCACGTAGCCAAAAATATATCACCCAAAGACACTTTGTCTTTAATCCACTGGTTCAAAACATCAAACCGCTCGGTTTTGTAGACTACAACAAACTCCAACAAGAATCTTTCTGCGTGCTATCAGATAGCGGTACCCTTTCCGAAGAATCAAGCATCCT
>JBOFIR010000163.1:0-15479 GCA_051650265.1 Cellulosilyticaceae bacterium | reverse complement strand
GTATAAAACCTCTTTAGGGATTAAGATAAGAGCTCTAGGTGAATCGGAAGAAGCTGCCAAATCCGTAGGGATTAAAGTAGGTCGAGTAAAGGCGATTGCCCTGATGATTAGCGGGTGTTTATCTGCATTAGGTGGGATGTTTTTATCTATGGGCTACCTATCTATGTTTACAGCTAATATGGTAGCAGGGAGAGGGTATATTGCACTGGCAACAGATGCTATGTCTGCTTCTCATCCGATTGGGTCATTAGCTTCTTCCATGATTTATGGATTTAGTGATTCAGTAGCCGTGTATTTACAAAAGAGTAATATTCCACTGGAGTGTATTCAAATGTTTCCTTATTTATTTATTATTATTGTCTTTACCGTATTTAGTTACATAAAGAAAAGAAAAAATCAAGAAAGTACTGAATTTTAAATGACAGCACAAAGGAGAATGGATATGAAACTTAAAAAAATGTTAGCACTTTTACTAGTAGGAACAATGGGATTAGTAGGATGTAGTGGAACGAAGGGCGCACAAATAGCTGGCACAGAAGCTGAAGCAGAGGAAACAACAGTAAGTAGCGTAGAGCCTGTAAAAGTTACTTTACTAGGTGCAGGATATGGTGATAAGTCTTTCTGGGATTCTGCAAAGGCAGGGGCTGAAGAAGCTGAGAAACTTTTTGGTGAGCAAGTAGAAATGAATATTATTGATATGACTTTAGATAGAAAGAAATGGCTATCAGCAACTTATGAGGCAGCAGAGAGTGATGCAGATGTGATTATAACGGGAAGTTTCTTACAACAAGAGAACTTAGAAGAGGTAGCAAGTCAATATCCAGATAAGCACTGGATTGCCTTTGATACACAGGTGGACTATGAAGAATATGGCCTTGAAAATGTATATAGCATGGGATACAAAGCCAATGAATCAGGTTACTTAGCAGGTATGGTAGCTGCTTATATGACTACTTCAGATAATGAAGGCATTAACTCAGAAAAATCTATCGGATTTATGGGTGGAATGGATAATAACCCGATCGTACATGATTTTTTAATCGGTTATATCGAAGGCGCTCAGTCTGTAGAGCCAGACATCAAAATTGCTGTTTCTTATGTAGGGAACTTTGCAGACTCTGCAAAAGGGAAAGAGATTGCCCTTGCACAATTTAATTCAAGTCAGGCAGATGTAGTCTTTACAGTAGCTGGTGCAGCTGGAACAGGTGGGGTTGAAGCTGCGTATAATCAAGGTAAATATGTGATTGGGGTAGATTCAGACCAAAGTTTACTTTATGAAGGACGTGAGGAGCAAAAACATATTTTAACTTCTGCTTTAAAAAGAGTAGATCAGTCTATTATTTATGCACTAAATAACTACTTACAAGATGAATTACCTTTAGGAAATTATGAAGCACTAGGTATTAAAGAAGAGTCAGCAGGTATCGTATACAATGATATTTTGACAAGCTATGTAGATGAAGCGTTTATAGAGACACTGAAAGAGACTGAAGGGAAACTTGCAAGTGGTGAAATCGTAGTAACGAGTTCATCTGATGTAACAACAGATGAAGTAAGAGCACTTGTAGAGTCTGTAAAATAACAAATCAGTAGAAAGGGTAAAGACTATGATACTCATTAAAAATGTAACAATTCTTACCATGAACGAGCAACGAGATGTGATAGATAAAGGAATGGTATGGATAAAAGGTGATCAAATAGAGCGAATAGGTAGGATGGAAGAGGCAAGTGTCTATGAGCAACTAGAAGGTGTAGAAATCATAGATGGACAAGAAGGTATCTTGATGCCAGGGATGGTAAACTGTCATACCCATGCATCTATGATTCCTTTTAGAAGTTTAGCCGATGATCACCCGAACATTTTAAAAGATTATATTTTTCCGCTAGAAAAAAATCTAGTCGATAGGACGTTTACTTATAAGGCAGCTCGGTATGGGCTAGGGGAAATGTTATTAGGCGGCGTAACGACCTTTTGTGATATGTATTACTTTGAAGATGAAGTAGCAAAAGCAGCTAAAGACTTACATATTCGTGGGGTACTAGGAGAAACTATTATAGGCTTTCCATCTCCAGATAGTGAAGAGGCTTATGGGGGAATAGCATATGCTGAGAATTTTATTAAAGAGTGGCAGGATGATGAGCTGGTTATCCCAGCAGTAGCCCCTCATGCACCTTATACAAATACCGATGAAAGTCTAAAAGAAGCCTATGAACTGAGTAAAAAGTATAATGTACCGTTTGTGATGCACGTAGCGGAAGAAAGATCCGAATGGGAGAAATATACCAATGAATATGGCGTGACGCCAGTAGGATATTTAGAGAGCTTAGGTGTATTAGATGATAATTTTATAGCTGCACATTCTCTATTAATTAATGAGGAAGATATTGAAATACTCGCCCGTAGGGGGGTTAAAGTTTCCCATAATATTGGAGCCAATACCAAAGGTGGGAAGGCTGTAATGCCTTTGTTGAAGCTTCAAGAAGAAGGTGTAAAAGTAGGATTAGGAACAGATGGGCCGATGAGTGGCAATCGCTTAGATATTTTGGAGCAAATGACTACAGTAGGTAGAGTTCACAAACTTACTCAAAAGGACAGAACCAGTACACCAGTTGCTGATATTGTAGCATTGGGGACGATCGAAGGAGCCAAAGTGCTGGGATTAGATCAAAAGATCGGTTCTATTGAAGCGGGAAAGAAGGCTGATTTAGTATTAATAGAAACAGAATCAATTAATATGCAACCAGCCTATAATCCGTATGCTGCAATTGTATACTCTGCACATGCAGGAAATGTACATACTGTCATGGTTGGAGGGAGAGTAGTAGTAAGAGATAAGAAACTCCTAACGGCTGATATTAAAGAATTAAGGGCAAACATGAAAGACATTAGTGAAAGAGTTAAGGAAGTAGTAGAAATTTAAGAGAGGACTGTTACACTCATTTTTGGGTGTGGCAGTCCTTTTGAGTTGATGCATAACTTTTTAAAACAGCCCATCTTTTTAGTTTCACAAAACAAGCAAGAGACAAGTCAAGAATACTAAAAGTAAAGGCCTTTATTCTGGCATCTAGGTGAACATTTCTCTTTGTAAGAACAAGTATAGACGTGTCCACCTACAAATGCTTCTCTTCTTTTTCTTGTAACATGTTGAGGAGAAGGGCGGCTTGTTGTTTGTTTTTTATAACCTATAAAAAGAGGAGGCAAGACTATGAATAAAATGATGAAGTCCATAAGATTACCCTTGGAGGTATCAGCTATTTTAGATGAATGTAAAGAAGTGATCTATCCTAAGTCTAGACAAGAGATGCTGGAGCTTGCATTAGGTGGCAGTAAGCAGGATGTTTTTGAAGTTGCATATGAAGTAGAAGGCAGAGGGCATGTACTTGAGGCAGAGGTGACACGTTGCAAAAATGGGATTGTTGTCAACTATCCAGATGATTATATGAGGCGACGTGACCCTGACTGCTTATTGGTTGCAGATGATTTTGATACAGATAAACCAAGATATGATGATGTGTATCATGAGGATTTTGAGCCACTTAGACAAAAGACTTTTGATTGGCTCAAACAACAGCGTCTTATTATCGTGCCTTTTAAGGCTGGGGGAATAGCATATGGCTATGATGCCTTATTGATTGCGCCTGCCAATGCAGCCTTTTTTGCTGGAGGTTTAGCAGATCTGCAAGGATTCTTGCCTCAAGAGGAACTACCAGAAGATTTTACGCCTAAGGCGGTCATTTTCCTTGCGCCACCTTTTAGACATACCCATTTCGGGGGGAAACAGATTGTGATTCATAACCGACTGGCTCAGATGCATGAGCTGTTCTCTTATAATCTCTATCCTGGACCAAGTGCCAAGAAAGGAATCTATGGCGTACTTCTCAATATTGGGGAGAATGAAGGCTGGGTAACAGTACATGCATCTACAGTAAAAGTTATTACACCTTATGACAACGAGATTGTCATCATGCATGAAGGGGCTTCGGGTGGTGGCAAAAGTGAGATGATTGAAAAGATGCATAAAGAAGTAGATGGGCGAAGTGTACTAGGGCGTAACATCGTAACAGGTGAGAAGAACTATATCAAGTTGCAAGAGAATTGTGAACTTAGACCGGTTACAGATGATATGGCACTTTGTCATCCACGTATGCAGAATGAGAGTAAGAAGCTAGTGGTGAAAGATGCAGAACAGGGCTGGTTCCTAAGACTTGACCATATTAAGAGCTATGGGACAACACCAACCTATGAGCGGATTTTTACTCATCCTGAGGAGCCGTTGGTATTTCTTAATATTCAAGGGGTGCCAAAAGCAACCTGTTTGGTATGGGAGCATACATTAGACTCTGATGGTAAGCCTTGCCCGAATCCAAGGGTAATCTTGCCACGGCACCTTGCACCACAGGTCATCAATGAGCCTGTAGAAGTGGATGTGCGTAGTTTTGGTGTCAGAACACCAGCTTGCACCAAAGAGAATCCTACTTATGGCATATTAGGCATGTTTCATGTTCTACCACCAGCACTTGCATGGCTCTGGCGACTGGTGGCACCAAGAGGTCACAATAACCCCAGCATTACAGCTTCTGTAGGGATGTCAAGTGAAGGTGTTGGTTCTTATTGGCCATTTGCAACAGGGAAGATGGTGGAGCAGGCCAACTTGTTGCTGGAGCAGATTCTAAGCTCCTCTCATACAAGATATGTATTGATTCCGAATCAGCATATTGGGGCTTATGAAGTAGGCTTCATGCCTCAGTGGATTGCAAGAGAGTATATTGCGAGACGTGGTAGTGCCAAGTTCAAGCCTGAGCATCTGGTGGAATCAAGATGTGCACTGTTAGGCTATGCACTAGATTCCTTGAAAGTTGATGGACAGTATGTGCGCAAAGCTTTCTTGCAAACCCATATGCAGGCAGAGATTGGTGGTGCTGGTTATGATGCAGGGGCAAAGATTCTAATGGACTTTTTTGCTGAAGAAGTGAAGAAATTTAATACACCTGAATTACATCCTTTAGGAAGGCAGATTATTGACCTCTTCCTAGACCATGGGACGGTCAAAGATTATGAAGCCCTAATTCCTATGCGGTATTGATAGTGGAATCCCCTTTTAAAGTTATGACTTGAAGAGGGGATTCCTTATTTTGTTGAATGAAGTAATTTTATTTGCAAAAAAGTTAAAAAATGTTTAAAATTTATAGAGAAAAAAATATTTAGCAAATGGGGGACAGCTAGTGGAGCATACAGCATTCAAAGAACGAATCATCGCAGTACAAAATCTAAGAGCTGAAGGTAAGTATGAACAAACAATAGAGCAAGGTGAAGTATTGATTGAAGATGCTTTGGCTGCAAAAGATTATAATGCCATCTTGACAGGTTATGTGACGGTAGGGGCCGCCTATTACTGTACAGGTTATATAGAAAAGGCATTCGAATATTTACTCAAACATCAGGCATTATGTGAAACACATGGGAACCATAGGCATCAGCTTAATGGCACTAATATGCGTTTTCTTCTCCATGAGTGTACAGGTGCATATGAACAGGCGAAGGAAGCACTAGAACAAGGAATTCGCCTAGGGATTCTGTTGGAACAATATAATATGGTGAGCAATGCCTATAGTAATTATAGTCACATCCTCTTGTTAGAAGGAGATTATGAGAATGCACTTTGTTACGCGCTTAAAGGGTTGGAGATGGCTGGTAGACATAGGCCATATACCCCTATACTAGAAGTCCGTGTAAGGTTGAATGTTGTCAAGGCCTACTGTGGCCTCGGTAGATTTGAAGAGGCAAAAGTGGTGATTGAAGCGATTCAAGCGGCAGGTCTTTTTGATGCCTTCCCTAGGGAGTATGGCCAGTTTAATAGTGTGAAAGGGCACTGGTACTTGAAGCAAAGATGCTATAAGGAAGCTTTTGAGTGGTACACCAAGGCAGAGGAGATTGTGGCAAGCTATCATGATAGCTATCTTTTGAAGGAAATCGAACAGGCTAGATGCCTGATTTGTGAATATCTAGGGGATTTCAACCAAGGCTTTAAGATCCAGAAGCATTATATCCAGCTTATTCAGGAGATTCATGAACGAGAAATCAAACAAAAGGCCATGAGATACGAGCTGAGTCGTGAGACTAGACGTTTCAAGAAGGAGGCGCGTACAGATTATCTTACAGGCATTACCAATCGTCATGGTTTGAGAGAGAAAACCAAAAGATGGCAGAAGAAATGGGATGAAAAACCTGCAGAGGTAGCATGTGTGGTATTGGATGTGGATACCTTCAAGAGTGTAAATGATACCTATGGACACCTTGTAGGTGATCAAGTCATTAAAGCAGTGGTAGGATGTGTCCAAACCAAGTTGAGAGAGCGTGATCTATTCGTTCGATATGGTGGGGATGAGTTTGTGATTGTCTTTCAGAACCAAGATAGAAGATGTGTCATGAACAAGGTGGAAGAGATTGTCCATCATGTAAGACAACTGGAATTTGTGGTAGAACAAGGGCCTTTCAGGGTGACCTTAAGTGTGGGGATAGCATGGACGCAGATGAATCAAGATACTACTTTTGAAGACCTGTTCTACAAGGCGGACTGTGCCCTCTATGAAGCCAAACGACGTGGAAAAAATCAAATCTATTGCGATTTAGCGTATTGTCATGACGCTCACAAGAGTTGTTAAATAAAATGTGGTAGGAATAGGTAAAGGTTTGTTATAATAGATGAAGAAACACATGAGGGAGGTCATTATGACGTATACAATTGAAGTAAAAGCAGAAAAAGTTGATTGGCATGAAATCAAACCTATAGCAATCGCAAGTTACCCTTGGGGAACTGACTATACACCAAAAACAACAGCCTGGCTCTACCGTATAGCGGGACAAGGCTTTTGTCTCAAGATGAGATGTGAAGAGGAGAATCCTCGAGCTATTTATACACAAGCTAATGAACCTGTGTACAAAGACAGCTGCATGGAGTTTTTTGCCAACTATTACCCAGAAGTAGCTGAAGCAGGTTATATCAACTTCGAGATGAACAGCAATGGTGCAGTACTTTGTGAGTATGGTGCGCCTGGAGAGCGTTTCTATCTCAAAGACAAAGGATTTGATGTGCCAACACCAGTGGTGACAAAGGCAGATACATACTGGGAAGTGGAGCTGCTGATTCCAGATGCATTCATCAAGGCTGTCTATGGTCAAGATGAGATGAGTACATGTATTAAAGGAAACTTCTACAAATGTGGGGATGATACCCATACACCACACTATGGGAGCTGGAACCCAATTGAAAATCCAACGCCAGCTTTCCATAAACCAGAATTTTTTGGACAGTTAGTTATTAAGTAACGCCAAATTTGGTTACAATGATGATGGAGGCGACTTGATAATGGAAGATTTAAGATTTAGTCAAGATACTTATGATTTAGATGGACTTCTGAGAATTTCTGAAGAGGCCATGGCAGATTTTATTTTTATGATTCAAGAAGAGGATCAGGAGATTTATTACCTAGATCGTATGGAGAATCAGAAGTATGATAGTTCATTTAGCCGTTTTGTGAGACGGGCTGAAGATTATCTAGAGCAGGATGAGCTTAGAGGAATCTTTATACTCTTTGCTAGGGGTGATGATGAAATTGTGGACATCTTTGATGGCAAGGGTGGTAAGGCTGTCAGTATTGATACTGGCGATGTCACCCTAGATGAGGCAACTTTCTATGGTATGTTGATTCAGAGTGAAGATGGTGACTACGTGTTCACCGAGGCGCTCTTTAGGAGAGAAAGCTATCAGGGAGATGCCCATGCACAGTGCATATCTGGCGTGGGTGCACTTTCTGAAAGGTTAGAGCACTTCATCCGTGAATTTGAATAATGAAGTAGGAGCAGATTTTAGCTATAAGGGCGAGTCTGCTTCTTTTTTTTGTGCTAAGGCGTTTACCCCAAGATCGCGGACGAAGTTGTCACATTGGTGTCACATAGGAGTGCTAGAGTGGATAGTCCATACTATATGGGTAGATACTATAATCCAAAAGATGGTGAGACAGAGTACTTGGAGCAGATGATTTGTTATAACCGTAAAGGAGGTGGCCTATGAAAATATTGATTGCTGAAGATGACAGAGCTATGCAGAAAATTCTTGCTCTCTATTTACAGAAAGAAGGGTATGAAATCACTCTAGTAAGTGATGGACAAGAAGCGTTAGAAAAGCTTTATGAGGGACGCTTTGACCTTGTGGTATTGGACTGGATGATGCCACAGCTTAGTGGTATTGAAGTCTGCAAGGAAATCAGAAGACTTGAATTGCCACTTAAAGTCTTGATGCTGACTGCCAAGAGTGAGACGGAGGATGAACTGCTTGGACTTGAGCGAGGGGCTGATGAGTATATCCGAAAACCTTTTGACCCACGGGTACTGATGATGAGAATCAAAAAGTTGTTGCCAGCGGAGGAAGTATTAAGCTATGCAGGCCTCACAGTGTATCCCAAACGGAGTGAGGTAAAGCTAGGGGAACGAACGATTCCTCTTAGTCAAAAAGAGCTAGGACTTCTGATTTATCTTATGGCTAACCCAGGGATCATTCTATCTCGTGAGAAGCTTCTGACCTACGTATGGGGGAGTGATTATGAAGGGGATGATCGAACGTTAGATACCCATGTACGGCGTCTAAGGCGTAAGATTGGTGAAGAGTGCATTCAAACTCATCGGGGAATGGGCTATACCCTAAGGTGCAACAATGAGTAGATTTGGAGGCAAACTACTGGCATGGATCTTATTGGTGATCGTGGTATTGGGTGGTTTATCTCTGAGTGTCAATACGCAGTTTGTGGAACGCTATTACCTCAAGATTAAAAAAGATCAGCTTAATCAGGTGTATGAAACAGTAGTGAAAGTGGAGGACGAGAAGTTGCAGCAACTGATGACGGACTATCGTAATCAGGAGAGCCTATGGGTAAGTGCTGTGGTGTGGACGGATGACCTCGATAGACTCAATGGACAAATTATCTCTCAGCTTGAGCTTGAAGGAATACGAATCAAGAAGCTATGGCTATGGGAGGGGGATGTTGCAAAGCTTCAGGCAGGAGAGGTGGTGAACGGGCTCTATAATCAAGGGAAATTAGGTTATAGCGTATTGGTGAAGTGCTTCAAACAAGGGAGTCAGCTTATGATTGTATGCAGCATCGTACCCCATGTAAGCGCCATCATAGAGATTATTAATGTGTTTTTCATTGTGGTATGGGGTGTAAGCTTTCTGCTTATGGCAATATTAATCATGTGGTTTGTACGTAGGTTTACCAAACCACTTGTACAGATCAAAGGTGTAGCAGATGAGATTGCTCATTTGAATTTTGAGAAACTGGAGCTGACCACAGGTGATGAACTCCAG
This sequence comes from Cellulosilyticaceae bacterium, assembly GCA_051650265.1. Taxonomy (GTDB): domain Bacteria; phylum Bacillota; class Clostridia; order Lachnospirales; family Cellulosilyticaceae; genus JBOFEH01. Next base: position 6,117 of record JBOFIR010000163.1, on the reverse strand, counting down.
TCTGTAGCACATAGTATCAACCAGATGAGTGATGCTTTGAGGATTTTCCATGAGCAGCTTGAGGCCAAGCATCATGCTATGAAACGTCTGCTTTCAGACGTATCCCATGAATTGAAGACGCCCATTGCTTTGATCAAAGCGTATGCATCAGGGATTGAAGATGGTTTGGATGATGGGACTTTCCTCCAGACAATCATAGGGCAGAATGAGGTAATGGCCTATCGGGTAGATCAGTTGCTTCATCTTTCTCGTCTTGAGAATCAAGATATGCCACTAGAAGCGGTTTGCCTGAGTCAGATGATCAAAACTGTAATGGATGAGCAGAAGCTATATCTCAAAGAAGAGGGGATCTTGTTGGAAGTAGCGGTAAAAGAGAATTTGTGGGTGATGGGGAATCCGGAGGCGTTGCACTCGGTATTTGCCAATCTCCTTAGCAATAGTATCAAATACACCAAAGATCAACATATAGGTATTCTGTTAGAAGAATGTGGTGATGCACAGATTCGCTTTGTCATCCAAAATGGGGTGGGACAAGAGTGCGTTGATACTTTAGCACACTGGTGGGAGCCCTTCTATGTAGGGGAGACATCGCGCAACAAAAATCTTAGTGGAACAGGGCTGGGACTTTATATTGTAAGAAGTCTATTACAGAAGTATGGGGTCGTGTATGGCGTACACCTTAAAGAGCAGGAGGTTGTGTTTGAACTGATGTGGCATAAGATGCAAAAAAACAACTTGATATGAGCACAAAGCGCCAAGCTTGTGCTTTTTTTGTAGAAAAAAGAAAAAAACAAATAATTGATTTAATTCAAATATTCTGATAAAATTGCTATAAGAACAAAAATCGGAAACGATTCTTGTTGGTGAAAGTATACAATACATACTCACAATGAGGGGGAGTCATTTTATGAGAAACAAAATCTTTTCACGTTTTACAACCATGTTACTTGTAGCTTCTATGGGACTATCTATGGCGGGATGTGGGTCAAACACAGACACAGCAACGACACCAGCTACAACAACACCAGAGGCAACTGCTCCAGCAACAGAAAATAAAACTGAGACAACAGAGACTGCCGCACCAGTAAACAAAGAGGTGGCACTCACATTATGGGGCTCAGCAGATGATCAAAAAATGCTTGGCGAAATGGTAGAAGCTTTCAAACAGCAAAATCCAGATGTCAACTGGAACATTACATTACGTGTTGTTGGTGAAGACGTAGCAAAAGATGAAGTGCTCAAAGACCTTGATGCAGCAGCTGATGTCTTTTCTATTGCGCATGACCAGTTAGGTGCTTTAGTAGAGGCGGGAACAGTTTATAAAAATACCAAGTACGCTGATGAAATTAAAGCCAATGATATCCCGGGAGCTGTTACAGCGGCATCTTATGGTGGCGAGATGTATGGTTACCCAAGTTCAGCTGAAACGTATTTCTTATACTATGACAAACGTGTGTTTAGTGAAGAAGATGTTAAATCTTTAGATACAATGCTTGCAAAAGAGTTAGCAGATGGCGTTGCACCACTTGGTTATGATATGGGGAATGCTTACTTCACAGGTGCTTTCTTCTTATCAAACGATTGTGAGCTCTTTGGGCCAGACGGTTCAGACAAAACAACTGTAACTTTCAACAATGCACAAAGTCTTGAAGTGGCAAACTATCTTGCAGGACTTAAAGCTAAAGGGGTTGTGGCAATCGATGATGGAACAGCTGCAACACAGTTCCAAGCAGGCAAACTTGGTGCACAAGTTACAGGTCCTTGGAAAGCTGTTGCTTACCAAGAAGCTTTAGGTGAAAACTATGGTGTAGCAGAACTTCCAGTAGTAAACTTTGGTTCTGGGGACAAACACATGAAATCTTTTGCAGGCTTTAAAGTACTTTGTGTAAAATCAAATACACAATACCCACTTGAAGCAATGGCACTTGCAAACTTCCTGACTAATCAAGAAAACCAAATCAAACGTTTCAAAGATCGTGCATTCCTTCCAGTTAATACAACTGCAGCACAGGATCCAGCTATCACAGCTGATCCAACAATCTCTGCAACAGTTGCACAGCTTCAATATGGTATCGCGATGCCATCTATCCCTCAAATGGGTAAATTCTGGGATCCAACAGCTGCTTTCACAAAAGATGCTTTTGAAGGAAAGATTTCAGCTACAGACTTACAGGGTAAGTTAGATAGTCTCGTAAGTGATATCACACTTGAATAATACATGAACATTTGATAAAGAAGCTCCAGGATCTAGGCTCAAGACGTCCTATAGTCCTGGAGCTTTTACTCTAAATAAGTAAAGGAGGGAGAAGATTATGGGGGGAAATGATAAGGCCAATAAACGCATAGGCATTGGCAGGATTTTTGTGCAAGGAGATGTATGGACAAAGCTTTCTTTTCTCATTATGGGAATTGGGAATCTAGTGAGAGGACAAATTGTGAAAGGCCTACTCTATCTGGGTATAGAAATAGGTTTCATTGCATTTCTAGTGACTGCAGGAATCAAAAATATGAAAGGACTAGTGACACTAGGGACGACTACACAAGGATGGGTGATGGATGAGCAGTTGGGGATTGAAGTTTTGACAAAAGGGGATAACTCCATGCTCATGCTCATCTATGGGGTGAGTGCAGTGGTACTGATGGCATTGTTCTTGGTGATTTATGTCAGTAATCTTTATAGTGCAAAATATGTGCAAGATGTGGTGGCAGCAGGGAAGAAACCAGCCACACTTAAAGATGAAATGAAATCGTTGCTTGATGAACGTTTCCATATCAGTTTGATGACATTACCTGTACTTGGGATTGTGATCTTTACGGTGTTACCACTGATTTTCATGATTTTAATTGCGTTTACGAACTACGATTCAGCCCATCAGCCACCAGGTAATCTCTTTACTTGGGTAGGATTTGCAAACTTTAAGGATATGCTTATGAGCAATTCGAAGTTTGGGCAGACTTTCATGCCTGTACTGGGCTGGACACTGACCTGGGCAGTTGGCGCAACTTTCTCCAACTACATACTAGGGATTTTATTGGCAATGATGATTAACAAAAAAGGAATTTGCCTCAAAAAGATGTGGCGTACCATTTTTGTGCTGACTATGGCCATTCCTCAGTTTATTTCACTTCTAATCATGCGTAATATGCTTAATGATTTTGGGCCGATCAATGCAGTTTTGCAAAATATGGGACTAATTGATCATGCCATCCCATTTTTAAGTAGTGCCACAGGTGCGAGAATATCTGTACTCCTGGTCAACTTGTGGATTGGTATTCCCTATACCATGTTGATTACTTCAGGAATCCTAATGAATATTCCAAGTGATCTTTATGAAGCGGCACGTATTGATGGGGCATCGAGTTATCAAGCCTTCAGGAAGATCACCATGCCTTATGTACTCTTTGTCACAGCACCGTATCTGATCACGCAATTCATTGGGAATATCAATAACTTCAATGTGATCTACCTACTTACGGCAGGTGAACCAAAGACAACAGATTACTACTTTGCAGGAAAGACGGACCTTCTGATCACGTGGCTCTATAAGCTCACAGCGGACCGAAAGGATTATAGCAAGGCCTCTACCATTGGGATCGTTGTCTTTATCATTTCTATGGTATTCTCATTGATTGCCTTTAACTTTACCTCATCACAGAAAAAGGAGGATGATTTCCAATGAGTAAACTCGGCATACGTGTTCAAGAAAAGATTAGTCGCACAGTGATTTATATCATTCTTACAGTGATGAGCATTGTGTGGCTCATACCTATTCTCTGGGTTGTGATGACCTCTTTTAGAGCAGAACCAGGTTCTTTTGTACCTTATTTCTTCCCAAAAGAGATGACACTTGGGAACTACGCCCAGCTTTTAGCAAAAGACAATACCTTTCCTTTTACCATATGGTTTAGAAATACCTTTGTAGTGGCAGTCTGTTCTTGTCTTCTGACGACACTTATCAACCTATGTACAGCCTATGTGATGTCACGTATGCGCTTTAGGTTGCGTAAGGCCTATATGAAGTTGGCATTGGTACTTGGGATGTTCCCAGGATTTATGTCTATGATCGCAGTGTATTATGTGTTGAAGGCGGTGAATCTTACCCAAAGTCTTACGGCGCTTGTATTAGTATATTCAGCAGGTGCAGGGCTAAGTTTCTACATTGCAAAAGGGTTCTTTGATACCATTCCAAAGGAGTTAGATGAAGCAGCCAAGATAGATGGTGCGCGTAATGTGGATGTGTTTAGTAGGGTGATTTTACCGCTATCCAAACCTATTATGGTTTATACAGCGCTACAGGCTTTTATAGCACCGTGGATGGACTTTATCTTTGCCAAGATGATTATGGGTGATAATTATGAGAAATACACAGTGGCAATTGGACTATTCACCATGATTACAAAAGAGAATATTGATAGGAACTTTACCTTGTTTGCAGCAGGTAGTGTACTGATTGCCATTCCAATCACATGCGTTTTTATCTATCTCCAGAAGTACTTTGTGGAAGGCATCACCGGTGGTGCGGTGAAAGGTTAAGCTGATGAAAAGAGGAAGTGTCAAATGGCTAGTAGGTATAGGGATACTTTGTTTGGGGGTGCTTGGATTATACAGTGTCCTTCAAAAAGAAGACCCTCTTCAAGATGATAAATATGATAATTATTATGAGATTTTTGTGTATTCTTTTTGTGATTCTGATGGTGATGGTATAGGGGATTTAGATGGGGTGACACGCCAACTGGATTACTTAAAGTCTCTTGGCATTACGGGGATCTGGCTTACACCCATTATGCCTTCTCCTGATTATCATAAGTATAGTGTGATGGATTATAAGGGGATTGATCCACAGTTTGGGACTATGGCAGACTTTGAAAGGTTGATAGATGAAGCACACAAACGCGGTATAAAAGTGATTATGGATTTGGTGGTCAATCATTCATCTGATCAAAATCCTTGGTTCATACAAGCGAAGGAGAGTTTGAAACAGGGCATAGAAGGACCTTATGTGGACTATTATAAGATCCATAAGGGGACAAAACCAGAAGATCCACTCTACAAAGTATTAGGCATTGGAGATTATTATTATGAGGCTGTCTTTAGTGAGTATATGCCAGATCTCAATATGAAAAGTGAGGCACTTAAAGAAGAAGTAAGAGGGATCGCGAAGTTTTGGTTAGAAAAAGGTGTAGATGGCTTTCGGTTAGATGCAGCAAAGTATCTTTTTGCGGAGCAAAAAGATACGATTGCTTTCTGGAAAGAATTTGTGACCTACTGTAAGCAGATTAATCCAGAAGCTTATATTGTGGCAGAGGTATGGAGTAGTGGCGGGGAAATCGAGGCATACTATGCGTTAGGAATTGATAGTTTTTTTAATTTTCCGTTCGCAGGTTCTAATGGGCGATTGATCGATGCGGTAAGACTTCGGGGCGGAGAGGATTTTGTACAAGGGCTGAGTAAGTGGCAGGCACGCATTCAAAAGGTAGCACCTACAGCGATTGACGCCATTTTCCTAACCAATCATGATCAAGATCGTAGTGGAGGGCTCTTGGGCAAGAAAGTCACCAATCAAAAGATGGCGGCCAGCTTATATTTGCTTGCACCAGGAAATCCCTATGTGTATTATGGTGAAGAAATTGGGATGTTGGGAGATGCCGAAGATCCTGACCGTAGGGCGCCTATGATATGGTCTGTGCAGCAAAGTGAAGGAATCCCTCAACCAGTACCAGGAACAAGCAAACTCACAGCTATTGAGAGTGGTGTGGCAGAGCAGCTTCAAGATGATAAGAGTTTACTACGGTTTTATCAAGAGCTTTTAAACATAAGATTGGCTTATCCCGAGATTGCGCGTGGCACTGTTTATCCTGTCATTGTAGGAGGTCGTCAGGTAGGGGCCTATGAGACAATTTATGGGGATCAAAGATTACTCATTGTGCATAACCTGTCAACAGAAAGCAAGATGATTCATTTACCTCAGCAGGTCATGCGGTATAAGAAACTTGTAGAGAGGCTTGTCACTGATGAGGGAACCGTCACACTAAGGGATGGTGTACTCTCTATGCCACCACAGTCCACAGCACTTATGAAATAAGTAGCAACAAGTTGACAGGCTTGACATTTACAAG
>JBOFIR010000162.1:0-2960 GCA_051650265.1 Cellulosilyticaceae bacterium | reverse complement strand
TCGAATGTCACACGATCGAATAAAGCCTTATAGTCTTCTAAGTGATTTGCTCTCACTTGTTTATAGCCTGCTATCACTGCATCTGCCAAAGTTTTTTCCACCTCTGCTGTAGGATCTTCTCCTTTATAGTGTGGATATTCATTCTTATAATCTGTACCCGCCGTCACAAATAGGGTAACCGACTTTGCCCCACTTACTTGGATGCCACCATCTACGGTCTGGCAGTCTCCATCTTCACTGAGAATCTGGATTTTTGAAGTAAAGCGCATCCCGTTACCAATTACTTTGCCACGATTCATAATATGATCCTTATCATATGTAATCACTGCATTTTGTGGGCAATCCATTGCAATCACAAGATCTTTCATCACTTGACCATCCGCTGTGAGCTGCACAACCATGACGCGGTCCGGATAGCTACAAAAATAAGACCTTTCGTAACGAACCCCTTCACATTCAAACTTCACATAAGCAATCCCTTCCTCCAGATCAAGTGAACGCTCATAGCCACTCACCTCACCTGACCCTTGCATTGCTATCGTGATATTTCCAAAGTTCTGATAGGATCCAAAGGCACGCTCTTCTCCTAGTAAATACTCATCAATTTCTTGATTTGCCTCATTCACTCGCCCCCGAGCAAGCTTTGCTCTAATACTCGGAAGATGCGCCGCCGCACCTTCCCTAATACCAAGTTTATAGTCTTCCCACTCTCCAGGACCACCTGACCACAATTCTTTGTGATTGTACTGAATCGTCTCATGGTAAGGTTCCCCAAAGATCATACCCCCAAGTATACCATTTCCTATTGGCAATGCCTGTGTTTCCCAGTCTTTTGCTGGTGATGTATACCATAACCTTCTGCGTTTTTTCATTATTTATCTCTCCCAAAAGATATATTTATTCAAAAATTTTATCCATTTCAAACAAATATATCTTTTTTAACTTAATAAGGAAATGGATTTTCTAACTTTTTTTCCTGTCTTTTTCTATCTTTTTGAGTGCTTTTTTTGATCCTCTTGCAATGTCTTTTTCTAATTTTCGCTCTCTAAAACTTGTAAAGAGTGTATTTAGATCATACCCCTGAGGATAAAGTTCAGCCGCACGAATAGCCAGTTTCACTCTTCGCTCATCCACTTCTAATAGTTCCCCATCGCAATATACCATAAGGCTTTCTAATTGTGTCTTTGGTCTATAGACAATAGCCTCTTTGTCATGTTCTAACAGCATGACTTTGTCTCCCTTTTCTAAGATTTCCTTCGGCATATTGTCCTCATTTTTCACTTGGGAGGTGCGAATGCGTTTCGGATCTACCTTTGTATAATCATAGTTTTTTTCTTGCATATATGCCGCTGCACTTTTGAGTAGGTTTGGCGCAATACCCATCTTCTTTGCAATCCACAAGGCATTACTTTCTCCGGATTGCCCAATGAGAAGCTTATAAAGCGGTTCTAATGTCTCCCGATTAAACTGCATTGCTGCATTTTGGAAATCTGGATGTTGATTCGAAAAGTCTTTGATTTCATTGTAATGCGTTGTTGCAATAGTCATAGCACCTCTTTGGTAAATTTCCTCTAGTATTGCAATGGCGAGCGCAGCGCCTTCACCAGGTTCTGTGCCACTTCCAATTTCATCAAAAAGTAAGAGGGTTGATTTATTGGTGTGATTGACAATATAAGCGAGATTCTTCACATGAGAAGAGAAAGTACTGAGCGCATTTTCTATACTTTGTCCATCTCCAATATCCACATAAATTTTATCAAATACTGACATCTGCGAGTCTTCTCCAACTGGTACATGAAGCCCTGACTGCAAGGCAAGCGTCAATAGCCCTACTGTCTTGAGTACAATCGTCTTTCCACCAGCATTGGGTCCTGTGATAATCAAACTTCTATAATCCGTTCCTATCTTAAAGTCAAGAGGTACCACATCTCCTGTAAGAAGTGGATGACGCCCTCGTTTGATGTGGATGAATCCATGATCATTGACCTTCGGACATCTGCCATCAATTGCCTTACTATATTTGGCTTTGGCAAAGATCAGATCATACTTACCAATCACTTCCATATTACGTCTGATTGCTTCTCTCTGTTCGTATACAAGTCCCGTTAAGTAGCTTAGAATTTTGTATTCTTCTACAGATTCCTCAATTTGTAGCTCCAAAAGTTCTGCATTGTACTTGCCTACGCTGCTAATCTCCATAAAAGCAGTTTTATCCGTACTCTCTACAACGGTTCCCGCCACCTTACCTTTATAAGCTGCCTTGATCGGTACAGTCAATTTTCCTTGTCTCTTGCTCACAAAGAACTCTTGGATATAGCTTTTATTTTGTGGATGCTTCAAAAACTGGTTGAGCTTTTCTTCGATTTTGTCTTCTGCAATCGCCATATGTCGCCTTATTTTTTTGAGTGCGTTACTCGCTTCATCACATACCTTGTGATTTCTAATGGCATGATCAATCTCTTCTTCTATATCTGAAAACGTCGTCAGTGAAAGACTATACGCTTTAAGAAGTGGCGCATCCAAATCTTTATCTTTCATATACGTCTGCAGTTTGCGACATCCTCTGAGAAACTCTGCAACCTCTGTGATCTGCTCGCCATTTAAGATGATATCTTTTTCGATCTTCTCAATCAGATCTCCAATATGGGCTACACCATGAAGTGGCGCTGTACCTGACAAATCTAATAATCTTCTTGCCTGAGATGTCTCTTCCAGACGATTTAATACGACTTTTTTGTTGCCGCTTGGCATGAGCTCTCGGACTAATGTACGCCCTAAGCTACTAACACAGTAGGATTCAACAGTTTCTTTCATTTGGTTGTATTGTAATTTTTCAAACGTTTCTTGGTTCATTATTAATAGGCTCCTTTAATTTTCATTTTCACGTGCCTGCCTACTAATCTATGGGAACTCCCAGTTATTAGCCTTCTCTTATTTTGCCTCCTTGAGCAACTATTACA
>JBOFIR010000161.1:0-11114 GCA_051650265.1 Cellulosilyticaceae bacterium | reverse complement strand
AATCAACTGGAGTCAAACGTACCAGAGTATTGATGGTTTTGGTGTCTCACAAGCAGAATGGTCTGATGCCATCTATGAATGCCCAGAACCTGCTCGTAGTCAAATCATGGATTTACTCTTTACCCAAGATGGTATTGATCTCGATATTTTCCGTGGCGAGCTCTTCCCAACATTTGCGACAACGCCTGGTGCCTATGACTTTACAGGACGTCCTGATCAGGTTTGGATCATGCAACAAGCACGCGATCGTGGCGTAGATAAGATTATTTCTACCACATGGTCACCACCAGCTTGGATGAAGACGAATAACCAAACAACCAATGGTGGCTATCTCAAACAAGAGTGTTACAGTAACTACGCAAATCTCATGGCCGAATTTATTAAAGCCTATAAAGAACTCTATGGCATTGACTTTTATGGAATATCCATGGCTAATGAACCGAATTCTATGACTTTCTTGAGTTGGAATTCATGCGAGTGGAATGGTGACCAGGTCAAAGATTTCCTTGCAAACTCTTTGAAACCTGAATTTGAAAAACAAGGCTTACTCGGTCAAGTCAAAATCATTGCTGCAGAGCCTTCTTGGTGGAAAGAAGATCTCATGAAACCAGCGCTGAATGACCCTACGGCAAGTTCAGTGCTCGATATAGTTGCTGCTCATAACTATACTGTCCCTATACTGAACACCAAACAACCTCAAGTGCCTTTCGATGTGGCACAATCAAAGGACAAACGTGTATGGATGACCGAAGTTTCTTCACCTAATACTGCTGATGCATCCATCTCCTCTGGACTTTTCTTTGCAAAAGAAATGCATACTTTTATGACAGAAGTTAATGCTAATGCGTATCTCTTCTGGACGGGTGCTATACCTGGTTCAAGTGATGAAGGCTTAATTAATGTAGATAAAGCAACTGGCAACTATACACTCACCAAGCGTTACTATGCATTCGGTAACTTTAGTAAATTCATCAAGCCTAATGCAACCCGTATCGACATGCCAAAATCACCTGTTTCAGGCGTCTATACAAGTGCCTACAAAGATCCGTCTAACAATGAGCTTATTGTGGTTGCGATCAATGACACCGATGCAACTGTCCCATTAAGCTTTGTTCCAAATAACATCAATATTCCTTCATTTACCCCTTATGTAACCAGTTCAACTGCTAATCTTGAACCACAAACACCAATTACTGCAGTAGGTGGTGTATTAGATACCACTTTGCCACCACGAAGTGTCGTCACCTATGTCGGTCAAGTTGATCACAGCCCTGTACCAATTGTCAAAAACTTCTATGATTCGCTTGATAATTTAAATAAACTCGCTAGCTATACATCCGGTATTGTCTTAGATACAAGTACACCCAATAAATTCAAAAATGATGCCTCACGTGTAAAACGTAATACTGAAACAACAGAATCTATCGTTTATCATCTGCCAAATATCCAATCTTTCTCTTCCAACTTTTATCACAATACCCAATGGGACGGTGTTGCCTTCTACACCTCTAGTGATGGGATCAATTGGGTTAAAGTACCTCATGTCAGTACGCCTGGCAAATTAACAGCTATTGGTTGGTATCAAAAAACGTATAGTTCGTCAGGATTGATTACAAGCAATAATAATTATCTTAAAATCGAGCTGAGTGGCCCCGGTGCTTGGAATAAACAGATTGGTGATGTTTCAATCACTTACAAAGAATAAGTTAACACAAAAAAGCAAGCACTATCATTTGATAGCGCTTGCTTTTTTATATTTCTGATAAGGTTAATTATTTATTTTCCATTCTTTCATAAAGATCAATGAATTCTTCAGCCAATAATTGGAAGTTTAAAGCTGTCATTAAGTGATCTTGTGCGTGAATAAGAAGAACACCTACTTCAACTTTTGTACCACCAGCTTCTTGTTGGATTAATTCTGTTTGGAATGCATGTGCTTTATGCATTTCTTCTTTAGATTTCTCCATAAAGTCTCTTGCTTCATCAATCTTTCCTGTTTTTGCTGCACGAATGGCTTCCATTGCTAAGCCTTTACCGTCTCCTGCATGTGCAATAATTCCAAATACGATTTCAATCATTTTATCATCCATGATGTGCTCCTTTGATGTCTATATATAATCTTTATAACTTACTAAAGTAATATTATTTGCTTCTAAAAATATCTTAACAGCTTCATCGGTTAAAATGCTATATTCTTTCATACGTGCTAAGGCATATGAAGTTGCATTTACTAATGCTTCTTCTACGAAGGCGGGATGACACATGAGATCAACCTGCTCATGACTTTTGATCTCTTCTAAGTGTTCTTCAAAATAAGTAGTCTTTACTTCATCACCATAAAAACTGTCCATAAGGTCTACTGCTTTTGTATAACCCCATCCTTTTTCAAATCCACCTCTTATAGGCAGATTATATTTTTCTACAATACGCTTAATCACAGGGTCTAAAGCCTCTAATGTATGCACATGATGATGTGAATCCAAATGAGTGATTTCAATACCTGTAGCTTTTACCTTCTCTATTTGTGCACAGAATTCCTGATACACTTCCTCAAGATCAAATGTCCCGATCTTTTCATTAGTGATTCTTCTATAAAAATAGCCGTCTTCATCTACGATTGTCTGATGTCCATTCATCACTGGTTTGTGCAGACTTAGGGTCATATGAACACCACAGCCTAAACCTGGGTTTTGCTTGAGGAGTGCGACTGCATGTTCAAATCCTGGCATCCCTGGCATGATTGTACACGAAGTGACAATGCCTTTTTGATAAGCAGATAAGATCCCATAGTTGACAGCTTCACATAAGCCCATATCATCTGCATTCACTATTAGTCGTGTCATCGGTGCTTATCTCCTATTTTTGAAATTGTGGCAAGTAATCTTTGTGCGCTTCTAACATTTCATCTAAGATTGTTTTTGCTAAATCATCTGATGGAATAAGTGGATTGATACATAACGCTTGAAGTGCTGATGCATAATCCCCCTCTACAGCTGCTTTCGCTGCTAAAAGCTCGAATGATTTGATTTGTGTTACAAGTCCACTTACACCTACTGGAAGATGTCCCATAGAAAGTGCCTTTGGTCCTTCTTTGGTAATGATACAACTTACTTCTACAGCTTGATCATCGCTGAAGTTACGGATTGCACCATTATTGAGTGTATTCACAACTTGAATATCTTGTTTGTCATTATAAATTGAACTAATGAGGTTACATGCTGCATCACTATAGTATGCACCACCTCTTTTTTCTAATTGTGGTGGTTTGATATCAAGATTTGGATCTTTGTAGAGCTCAAAGAGATCATCTTCAAGTGCTTTTACAGTTTCGCCTCTTGTTTTACCTTCTTTGAATGACTCAAGTTCTTCTTCAAGCATTTCTTTTGTTTTGTAGTAGTAACGGTGATATGGACATGGGATCACTCCTAATGCACGAATAAACTCTGCATTAAATGGAATCTCTTTGATATTTTGCATTGTGATTGACGAATCTACAAATTTATCAATCGCTTCTTTTGTGATATCCACACCATCTAAACGTACATTAAGACCATATACCATATGGTTAAGTCCAGCAAAATCCATTTGTAAACGATCAGCATCTACATCAAATGCTTTTGCAAGTCCATTTTTCATACCGATCGGCACATTACAAAGTCCCATATAACGTTTGAAGTTTGTATATCTAAATACTGTCTCAGAAATAATTCCAGCTGGGTTTGTAAAGTTGATAAGCCATGCATTTGGACAAAGTTCTTCAATATCTTTTACGATGTCTAAAACAACTGGAACAGTTCTTAAAGCCTTAAAAAGACCTGCTGCACCATTTGTTTCTTGTCCCATTACTCCGTGTGATAATGGAATACGCTCATCTTTGATACGTGCATTTAAAAGACCTACACGTAATTGTGTTGTTACGAAATCTGCATCTTTTAAAGCTTCTCTACGGTCAAGTGTGAGATGGATTGTCATATCCACGCCCGCTTTTTCAACCATACGTTTCGCAAGATCTCCTACGATCTCAAGCTTATGTTTTCCTTCTTCTATATCTACTAACCATAACTCTCTTACTGGGAGTTCATGGTGTCTTTTGATAAAACCTTCTACTAATTCTGGTGTATAACTTGATCCACCACCAATAGTTACAATTTTAATACCATTTTTCATTTTCTTCACCTTTTCTAATTGAGAGTAACAAGAGAAAAAATAGAGATTGCTCTCTATTTTTTCTTATTTTTCTTAAAGTTATTGTGCATTTCTTGCATCAATACGCTCAGCAATAATAATGAATGGAATGTAGATTACAATACCAATTACAAGATTTGCTAATGCAAGTAATGCACCAGAAATGTGTCCTGTCGCTAGGAAGCCACCAAGTACTGGTGGAATTGTCCATGGTAAAGTTGCCGTAATAACTGGATGTACAAGGCCAGATGAAATCGCTAAGTAGCTTGTAATCGTTGTAACGATTGGTGCTAATAAGAACGGAATACCAAAGATTGGATTCAGTACAATTGGTAATCCAAAGATAACTGGCTCATTGATATTGAATAAAGATGGTAGTAATCCAAGTGCAAGCATATCTTTTCTTCTACGACGTCCTGCAATAGCCATAGCAATAACAAGACCTAATAGCATTCCTGATCCACCAAGGAATACGAACACATCAAAGAATGGACCTGCTAAAACATTAAGGTCTGCAAGCTCCGCACCTTGTTCGATAAGTGCAGTATTTTCCGCACCTAATTTTGTTAAAAGTGTACTTGTAAATGGTAATGCAATATTTGCACCATGCAATCCTACAAACCATAAGCCATGGATTACAAGTACAATGAAGATGGCAGATGGTAAACTATCTGCAATATTTGTTAATGGAATACCTACATATTGATTAATAATGTCTGTTAAGAATCCTTGACCAATCAAGTGAAGGATCAGTGCAATAATGCCCACTACTAAAAGTGTAAACATCCCTGGGATAAGTTTAGAGAATGAACGTGATACCGCTGGTGGTACACCTGCAGGTAATTTAATAATAAGCTGTTTGACACGGCTTAGTCTTACAAAAACTTCTGTAGTAAACATCGCTACGATAATCGCTGTGAAAAGTGCTTCTGTGCCTAAATATCTTACAGCGATCAGTCCCCATCCTGATACAGCTTCTCCTACTTCCGGTGTAATTGTTGCTGTCTGTGGAATGAGAATAAAGAATGCCGCAACCGCAATCAGTGCCGACTGTAAGCCATCTTCATTGTAAGCTTTAGCTAAGTTATAACCTACCCCCATTACAAGGAAGATGGCCATAAGTGCTAATGTTCCAAACCAAATATCGTTTGTAAGTGTTTTCCATCCCTCACCAAATATGTTTGCCATAAATGCTTGATACGGATCAAACGGAATATTATTAATTAATACAGCCAAAGATCCAATCATCGTAATTGGAATCATAGCGATAAAAGCATCCCTAACCGCTACAAGATGTTTTTGTGCCCCCATTTTAGCGGCATACGGTACAATGTACTTGTCCATAAAAGCCATAAATTTATCCATGGTTGTGTAGCTCCTTCTAGTCATAATATAGTGTCTATTGTGACGATCTTTTCTTTTGTAAAAGATCTTAATTAGTTATTAGTAAGTTCCATTGCTCTTTTAAGAACTGCTTCACCGTTGCATCTACCATAATCCATCATATTGATTACTTCTACTGGCACATTGTGTGGTGCTGCAATTTCTTGTGCTTTTGGTAATACGTATCTTACTTGTGGTCCAAGTAAAAGCACATCACATTTTGAAATTTCATCTGCTAATTTCACTTCTGAAATTGCCCAAATTTCACTTTCCACACCTTGTACTTTTGCTGCTTCTTGCATTTTTGTTACTAATAAACTTGTTGACATACCTGCTGAACACGCTAACATAATTTTAATCATTTTGTTGTCCTCCAATGTTGTTTGTATTAAAGTTTGGCTTTTTGTCTAGATATACACTCGTTTGTATATATGTTTCCTGCCTTTGTATATACATTATAACTTAATTGTACATATCTGACAATAGGTTTCCGCATTTTTTTTATAAGTTAGCAACTTTTAACGTTAAAGTATACCCATAATAGAAACTATTGGAATATTCAAAGTTGCGCCCATCACTAAGTTGTGCAACTTGTTGAATCGCTAGAATAGGTGCCTCTGAATCGAGTTCTAAAAGCTCTATCAATTCATCACTCGCAATCATAGCCTCCACTTTACGATCAGCACTACTAATACGATAACCACACTCATGTTCTACATAGTGATACAAAGACGTAATACAATGCTCACGATTCAAGTTTGGAAATAGCTTAACAGGCATATATGTAACCATATACGACACGCGCTCTTCATTAGCCATTCTGACACGTTTAATCTCCCAAACATTATCCCCTTCATCAAGTTGAAGTGCTTCGCGAACCCCTGTCGTCGCCGGAATCACACTTAGTTCCATAAGTGCCGTTGAAACCGTATACCCTTTACTTTCTAGCTCTTTCGTAAAACTAGTGATGCTCGTAATATTATCTTTAATCTTACTCGCTAAAACAATACTACCAACTCCTCTCTGCCTTTTAATATACCCCTCTTTCACCAAATTATTAAAAGCAGAACGCACCGTCATACGTGTCACATTAAACTCTTCACTCAAATGTGTTTCTGTTGGGAGTAACTCTCCTGGCTTGATTTCACCTGATGCAATCAAGTCCTTTAAATATCTTTCTATTTGTTTATAAATTGGTTCACTCATTCTTCTAGACTCTCCTTTTGATTAGTATTTGACTTCAATGTCTTTTATACTCTGCCCACATTTTAACATAATCTTTACACATTATCTCCCATTTTTATAATACCTTGCTCCATTTGTACCCCAAATAGCACTTTTTTATACCTTCATCATTTGTTCTACTGTTCTATCGTCATTTCACTCTAATTAATACGCACCTACACCTTGCAAGCGTATTTAAAAAGAAGGCAAGGCTGATAGCCTTACCTTCTTTATTAAATACCTAATGGCTCTTGATGATTCATAGAATAACCATCATGGCGTACATCTTGCATAGCGATTGTGCGTTCATCACACTTAACTTGGCTGAGTTTCTTAATCGTGCCATAAGCATTCTGAAGGGATAACCCTTCTCCATCTCCTGCGATCACCCACAGTATAGGATATCCCCGTGGTTTCACACAAGGCTGGCTTTCCCCTTTACCATCTGTAAAATATATCAGGAGATTTACCTTATGTTTATTGGCATATTCAAAAACAGGACTAAATTGTGTCCCACCTTGAATACCTGTACGCGATCTTAAATCAGAAGTCCTTTTAACTTTATAAGTCGCTCTAATCTCTTGATCACACTCAATCACCGTAATCTCTCTGTTATGATTTTTCACAATATCAAGCACTTCCTTCATGGCTTGCTCAAATGCCTCATCACTGATACTTCCACTACTATCAATTGCTACTGCAATCTCAGCCTTGTGGCTTCTGAGTGTCCCTCTTAGGTCCATACGTTCAGGTTGTCTACGATTACGCCGCGTCATCGTCTTCTTCTTATTACTCTCTACTGTGCCCATCAAACGACTGAGGTAGAGTTGCCATGGAAGTTCGGCTTTTTGTCCTTTTAATATGCCCATCATGCCTTCTAGATGTTCTGAGAGTTTACCTTTGATCGCTTGCCTTGCTACCTGTTCTGCGAAAGTCTGTAGTGTATTCAGTGACACCTCTTCAGCCGCTTCCCAGAGTGCATGTGTTGTCTCAGGATTAAATTCAGGTGTCCGCACCATCTCTTCTTGCTCCTCATCCCTATCTTGTGACTCATCAATCTCACCCATATCATATACTATCTGAAGTTGCTCCAGATAGTATTCAAAAGCTTCATAAGGCTTAAGCTTACAGCCATACTTCATATGCACCCACTCCAAAGTAACCGCATAAGGAGGAAGATGGTCTAAATATTGATTCACTACCAAATCCATAGCAATATTCATCACCACCCGATCATACTTTCCTTCAAGTGCTTTGCTGCGATAGAGATGGAGTGCTAGGACATGGTGAATCTCATGTTTGATACTACTCGCCATTTGCCCCCTAGTGAGCGTAAGGAAAATAGAAGGATTAAAATAAATCACATACTTGCCACCCTTGAAAGTCACACCCGTTGCACTTTCTAACTCCCAATCGATCATGCGTCCCATCTGGAAGAGAAAATAGCCATAAAATTGGTCCTGATCTTCCATCAGACTCAGGCTCACTTGATTCACCACCTGCCAAAACGCCTGTTCCTCAAAATGCTCCCTCATACTATCACTCCTTGATCATACTATACGCGGCAAAGTACAATTCCAAAAATTGTTCTTGCACTAACGCACACTCATAAAGATCAGGATAACTTTGCTTGAGTTCTTTCATCATCCCAATACGTAGGTCCACAGGATAGCATGACAAAAAAGCAATCAAACGTTCAATTTTACTTTCTGGCTCATCCATAAGGCGTTCTTTTTCAAGTCGCTTGAAAATATTTGTGGCACTCATGTAAAGTCTCGTATGTGATTCTCCTGATATTTTACGAATGACTTCTTCTTTGAGTTCTTCGCCTACAAAGACATCTTCATAGCAAATCAAAGCTTCAGGTACATGTTCTATAAATCCCATAAATACTTCTGCAATCATACTCCCTACATTGCCTTTTATCACATTTTTTAACAACGATCTAGGGATCGTATCCTTTTGCAGCTTATAGAGTCTATAAACTTTTGAAAGACGCTCATAACTTCTTGGCGTTGCATGGAGATCTTCTTCATTGTACTGATGCAGATATTCTGGAAACGTTGCAATAAACGCAATGATATCCTCTTCAAGCCCTTCTTCTGTTGCCCATTGGAGCCACTGCACAGCATCTGGTTCCATAAAGAGCCAAACAAAACGATTCTCCTGAGCAGGGTCCATATCCACCACCTGATAATCAAGACTCGTCCCATACTTGCTAGGTGGATTCATAGCTGCAATAAGCTTTACTTGCTCCTGAAGCTTATATCCATTAATCTCTCTATTCAAAATAAGATTCATCAATTCTTGTTGTACAGTATGCTCACACCTATTGATCTCATCAATAAAAAGCAGCACTTCCTTCCCCTCAGCGATAGCCTCATCGATTTCAACTAATTTATGATGCACCGCATAGACTGTCCTTTTTTGGCTGTATAGTCTTCCATCAGTGGCCTGCGTTTCGTAAGTTTCAACGGTTGGTAACCCCCCGATTTCTCCTTCTTTTAATAAGTTGCCATCAATCACTACAAGGTGATCGCCATTTACCTTCGCTAATTTTTTCGCCAAAGCAGTCTTACCAATACCACTTTGACCTACAATAAGTGGTACTTCACCTGTTGCAAGCACCAGTTGTGCACTCTTTAAAGTTTCTATAAAATTCATCTATTTTCTCTCCTATACCATCCTTAACTTCTCATCTACTGCAATACGTCTAGCACGTAGACTCCCATACCGTCCTATGAAAAGCATTTTATCCATACTCATATTCTGGTGCTTACGTCCAATACTGTTACATTGCAAAAAGTCTCTCACATACTTCTCAGAGACATCCTCTCGTGCGAGCACCTCTTTGAGTACAGCCTCCAGTTCTTCTTGCGTAATTGCATGCCCCATATATTTGATTGCAAGGATATTCACCTTTAGAAAATCCATCCGCTTTTCTTGATCCAGATGGCTGATAAAGTGAATAGATGCCTCACTCAGCTCAACAGCCAATCTCTCGCTCTCTAGGCTTGGATGCTGAATATGCCTTAGGGCATCGACATCCATCTTAATTGCTTCCTCTTGTACATAGGTACTTGGTGTCTTGATATAGCGAATCGCATCATAGTCCTTACGTACAGCTTGGAGTTGCTGCTCTATAGTCGGCGCTTTTACATACTGAATCGCCCACCCTGATTGACTGAGTGCTTGTTCAATGACAGTTTCAGTAGGCACATCAATATATTGCAAGTTACTCCAGCTGCCGTCAATTGCCCTGAGCTGCTGCATTTCTGTAGGGTCTGCAATATAACGGATTGCTTTTTTGTTGCGTGTTAATGCCAAATCTATCATCTCTAATGTTGGATGGGCGATATATTGTAACGCTAACCCATTCTTTTCAAGGGCTACGCGTTGCATCGCCTCCGTAGGGTTTTCAATCGCCTGAATCGCCATAGGATTCATTTTGATCTTTTGAATCCATTGCATTTCGTCCATAATCTGCCTTCTTTCTACTGATTTTCACTTTTAATTGATTATAGTTATTATCTATTATAATCCTTTTTGTAAAAATTGAAAAGAGCGTGTGAAACGATTCCTCTCGTTTCACACGCTCTTTTTTTTAGCTATAATATTTTCTCAAGTTGCTCCTTAGCTTTCTTCTCAAAAGAAAGCATGGCTTCTTGTAGTTCTTTTCTGACTTCACCAAGCTTTACATGAACAAGCTCTTTATTTCTCACAAGACACTTTCCATTGACAAATACTGTATCCACATTGCTCGCATTTGCGCTATATACAAGTGCAGAATAAGGATCAAATACTGGAAACATATTCACTGAGTCTGTCTCAACTAGTACCAAATCTGCCTTTTTGCCCATCTCAATGCTTCCAATTTCATGTGCCTTGCCAAGTACGCTCGCACCACCCATAGTCCCTAGCCTTACAATCTGATGAGCCGGGAAGATACCACGGTCTTTATTTGCAAGCTTGTGGAAGTTTGCAAATAACTTAAACTGTGTGAAAATATCAAGTGTATTACCACTAGATGCACCATCACTGCCAAGCCCTACAGGAATCCCTAACTCGAGTGCCTGACGAATAGGTGCTACACCTTTTGCAGCTTTGGTATTCGATCCAATACAGTGGGCAATACGTACGCCATTAGACTTCATTAATTTCATGTCTTCATCTTCCATAAAAATGCAGTGCGCTGCAACAAATCTTTCACTAAGCAAGCCAATAGACTCTAGGTATTCAATAGGTGTTTGATCATAAGCTTCCCGATAATACGCCAGTTCATAATCCATCTCTGATACATGCATTGTAATAGGCACGTTGTA
>JBOFIR010000160.1:0-32581 GCA_051650265.1 Cellulosilyticaceae bacterium | reverse complement strand
TGATATTCATAAATATTCATGAATATCAAAAAAATATTGCATACATATAATATTGCATACATATAATATTATATGTATGCAATATTTTTTTGATATTCATGAATATTTATGAATTATTATTCAAAAAAAGAGCACCTTTAGGTTATTTTGATACCTAAGATACTCTCTTTCTCTTACTTATCTTTCTTCTGCATTTCAATCCCTATCATAGGAAAATTCACTTCTTTGATTTGCCTTACCTCAAAATCATCCATACAGTAAAGCATCATCACAATAAGTCCTGGTCCTAAAATCATTACTACAAGAATATAACCAATCCATTTGATCATTGCACGTTGCTTATAATCTTTCATATCCCCTACTCCTTTGGTGTGACACTATGTAAGTCTTTCAATCATCGCCTAAATCCCTCTTCTTTATACAAAAAAAGACTATTCAATTCGAATAGTCTTTTCATTAATTGGGGTTGTTCTTAAATTCTAATAAGGGTACCTGAATCTGCTAAAACTTCTTCTAAACCTGCCATTTTAGCTACACCCCAGTACTCATCTCTATGGAAAGTCATGTACAGTGCTTTAAGTACGATCAATATATTTTTCTCTTTATGGAT
The DNA here is from genome assembly GCA_051650265.1 of Cellulosilyticaceae bacterium. Taxonomy (GTDB): domain Bacteria; phylum Bacillota; class Clostridia; order Lachnospirales; family Cellulosilyticaceae; genus JBOFEH01. The sequence goes on along the minus strand of JBOFIR010000160.1, from coordinate 31,971 downwards.
TTCATAAACAAGTTCATTATCAGCTTTAATCTTGATGAGTTTACCTGTTTTTTCCTTTTTGAAAACTTTGTGGTTGTATTGTACTGCCTCTCTATTATCTGTTAGAAATTCAGCAAAACTATCGCGATCTACTACTTTTGCAACTTGTGACATTTATCTCTCTCCTATTTCCAGTGTAGTATTGTTTTTCTTGTATACAGTATACCGTATACCTTGTTTTTATTATATAAAATTGTAGAGAAAAAATCAACAGATTAGCGTAATAATTCTTGAAGAATTTTTCCATCGCTATTTTTCATTTCAAAACCTAGGAGTTTCGCACAGGTTGGTGCGATATCAATATTTCTTGCATAAGATACTTCCACACCTTTTTTGAAATCTGGCCCATACACAACTTGGCATGGCTGATCCCCACGTGTCGGTAAGTGCCCATGTGTTCCTACGCTTGTACGGTAGTCTTCATTCATCACCGATTTATGCAGTGGACTTTCCATCATAAAATTAAAACCATAACCTTCTTCTGCTTCTAGAACAAGATCAAATTCGCCATTAAGATGATAGCTGTCTGCGACTTCTTGTGTGGTAAAAATTTGACCAATATGAAGTGTTTCTTTATAATCGTTGAGTAATCCGACAATTTCTTTGAGCACTTCTGGATCATGATCTTTGATATATACCTGTGCAGAAGCTGCTGCTGAATGACAGTATGCCTTCCAATCTATTACCTCAAAAGCTTCATCTACTGTAATATAGCCCTTCTCTATCAGAAGACGATTGATATTAATACTTTCTTTGATATCCACTTGCCCATGATCTGAACAGATCACAAAGTTTGTCTGCTCATACAAACCTTCTTCTTTAAGTGCCTCAATCATAAGCCCTAGCATCTCATCGATGTACTTTAGCGCATCTTTTATTTTTTCACTGTGCACCCCATAGACATGTCTATAGTGATCAATGAGTGTCATATGCATAAAAATAACATCTGGTGTATCTTCTTTGATCATGGCACGACTTGCCAATCCTGAGAATTTATCAGAATCATAATATTTGTCCATCTGCCAAGCATCGCTACAAATATCCCACATACGTGCCATCAGTCCTGGCGTAGAATTCTCAATCATTGCTTCTTTTTTACCTTCTTTAATCTGATGGATACCTGCTCTTTGTAAATTGTACGTAACATCTGCATCAACCATTGTGGGCCAGCTATTAATCAGTGTTTTATAACCATGTGCTTCACACAGCTCCGGTAAGATTTCTGTCTTAATGGCACTTCTCTTCTCATACCAATCACCAAACTTTACAAAGGGATTGAATATTTCATTGTTAACCACAGTATGTTTGTCTGGGTAAGTTCCAGAAATCATAGAGGCATGTGCCGTATAAGTAAGCGATGGATAGACTGTTTCTGACGTTCTTACAATCGATCCATTCTTAACAAATTCTCCTAAATAGGGTAGTGTCGCCATGTACTCTAGGTCTTTGGCGATCATTGCATCAAGTGAGATTACGATTAGTCTTTTTTTCATGTTGTACTCCTATATATGATAATATGTTTTAATTGATATTTATTACTATAACACTTCTTTCTTTATTTCACATCTTATTTTCCCACATCTCTTAGAAAAATATCAGTTGTGAATTAACCTACACTATGAATAAATCATTTGATTTAGACTAGCTTTTTTTACAACAGCTAAAAAAACACACCTTTCGTTATAGAACAACTCACATAACAAAAGGTGTATCTTTATTGTCTTATCACTACTCCAAGGCAATGAGGTGTCTATTTCAGACTATATCTTATACTTTTTCCTAACCCTGCATCACGTAAGAGATACGCCAGATTATCTCGGTAAATGCCTTCTACAACTTGCGCCTTACTCTTTAGCGCTATTGCCCAGTCTTTATCGATTTGAATCATTTTATTTGTACGATCTATTTTGTAAAGCAAATTGTTTGACTGATTGATTTTCTCTTCAAGAAATATATTTTTATCACGTTCTTTTTTCCCTTTTACTTCCTTTGCATAAAGTGGTTCAAAAAAACGATATGGTGTATCTTCATAAAGTTCTTCAATCATGTGTTCCAACTGACGATCCCATAAGTTTTCGAGTGTCTTAACCACTTCATCCTTTGTAATTTCACCTGAAATATTCCATGCGCCCTGCACTTCTTCTACGATACGATGAAGACGATCCTCTCTTGAGAACTGCACCCCTCTCTCCACAACATATTCCCAACTTTCAGCAATCATTCTAATAGCTAATTTTTGAAATGGAATCTTTTGAGCACCTGTTTGTACTTCATCTAAAATTCCTTTTAGCCAAAAAAGCTTGTAACTTGTATCTAGATTTTTAAAATTTAATAACTGGTCTAGTTCGTAAATATCTGTTTTTGTATTATTTTTTTGTTTTCTCATGATGTACTCCTTCAGCTCCTACTTTTCTCTATTATAGTACACCTCAGAAAAATTGTGTAGCCGGTTTAATCTGGTTCCAATGAACGATAGATTAATATATCTTTTCTTTTACTCATATGATACAATGAGCACTTTTATATTATGAGGTTATATCTATGGCAACTACTTCTGATCTTATTTTGATGGCTGATCGTCTGATTGATCATACAGATTTCCTCAATTTAAATTGTACCTGTCTACTCCCATCCCCCCCATGCTCCGACACCATCGTATTAATTACATTAGAAGAGGGTGCCTCTCTGGACAAAACTTTTTGCCTCTCAAATGGTACTGCCCTCCTTGGTTCACTCTACTACCTAGGTGTTACAGTTGGCTGGGTAATTAAAGTATTGGAACATAGTGTGAGCTACTGCCTCGCCCTACGTTTCTGTGAAGATGCTGCTAGTATTGTTGATGCCGTCTACGATCTACTCAAACTTCAATTTCCAAATGCTAAAAAAAACTTTCTTTCTCAGATTACACTTCATCCAACTTGTTCTCGAGGGATCGAGGGTACAACCTTTCTCCCTACAGCTAATCACAATACTCCCTCTATCCTCCCTAACTTATTCTCTCTTTTTAAAGGTAAACATTATACGCTGTTTTTTCTCATGACGCCTATAGATGCATGTACTTATCTCAAGCAAAAAAAACAATTTCTTGTTCTCTATGAACAACTCTTTTCTCTGCGCGAAATGACTCACTCTTGTACTGACAACAACTCCCAAAGTAATACCAAAGGTACTTCCTCTTCAGAAAGCCTTACTATTACTTATACCGACTCCCACAATGAAAGCTCGTCCATCAACTCCTCCACTTCTGAAGTCTCCTCTTGCAATCTTAACTTTTCGCCAAAATTAACTGATCGCGCTTCTGTGGCTCAAAGTAGTTCCAGTAGTTCTACAAGCAATACCTCCAATAATACTACTGATGCAACCTCTCATGTGTGTACAGAACAAAAAGTATGCTCATCAAGCACTTCAGATTCAGATGCATGTAGTTCTAGCAAAAGTCACACCTATGGCTCTCGTGATTTTAATCGTGAAATCGACTTGCACCTTCAAAAAATTGATAGTTTACTCGCTCTTTTTGAAGTGAATCTCACACTTCCGATTTTTCAATTTGCGATGTACGTAATTGGTAACAGCATTGGTGATGCATTACTCATCCAAAGCACCTATAACCAGCTTATCCAACCCTCCGCTCCTACCCTCAAAAGCTTCTATGTCAATCATTGGTCAACACCGCCTAGCTGCGTCGAAACAATCCAGTGTTATTTACAAACGCTCCGTCATCCTTGCTTTTGCCAGCCACAGACCAAAACACCAATCTCAGCAACTCTTACCTGTACGAATTATCAACTCAATCAACTTATTTTTGCCTGTAGTACTCCTAACTCCAGCACCTAATACTCCTTTACTCTCTAAAAAAAGCGAGTCGTACATCTACCACTCGCTTCTTATCTTTTAATCTCTATTCTCTTGAAGACGCTTATAAGAGGCATAACGTGCTTTTGCATTTTCCTCTGCTTGTGTAAATAAGGCCTCAGCCTGCTCTGGGAACTGTTTTGCCAAAGCAGTATAGCGTACTTGTCCCATAATAAACTCTCTAAAGCTCGCCTTTGGTTCTTTAGAATCTAGGCTGAATGGATTTTTCCCTTCTTCCTTGAGCAGTGGATTATAACGATAAAGGTGCCAGTACCCGGCCTCTACAGCTTGTGCCATATTATTGATACTACGTCCCATACCTTCTCTTAGACCATGACTAATACATGGTGCATAAGCAATGATCAGAGATGGTCCCGGATAACTTTCAGCCTCCATGAACGCTTTGAGTACTTGATTCTTATCTGCTCCCATAGCAACTTGTGCGACATACACATTGCCATAAGTCATCATCATCATTCCCAAGTCTTTTTTGCCTGCCTTTTTACCTGATGCTGCAAATTTGGCAATAGCAGCTGTTGGTGTTGCCTTAGAGGCCTGTCCTCCTGTATTGGAGTAAATCTCTGTGTCAAAGACAAGTACATTGACATCCTCTCCTGATGCCATCACATGATCTAAACCACCATATCCAATATCATATGCCCATCCATCTCCTCCAAGAATCCACTGTGATCTTTTGACCAAATAGTCACTGTGCTGCTTGATCTGTAGCACAAGAGGATCATCACTCACACTGTCTAACTGTGTAAGCAATTTGTCACTTGCAACACGTGACGCCTCCGCGTCCTCCTTGTGTGCCAACCAATAAGTGATCGCTTCTTTGATCGGCGCTGCAATAGTAGTTTCTGCTAGCTGCTTCATGGTATCTTCTAGGCCATCACGGATTTGTTTCACACCAAGATACATACCATAACCATATTCAGCATTATCTTCAAAGAGTGAGTTTGCCCAAGATGGTCCTTTCCCCTCATGATTGCATGTATAAGGGGTAGATGGTGCAGAGCCGCCCCATATAGAAGAACATCCTGTCGCATTGGCAATCATCATACGATCACCAAAGAGCTGTGTCACCAGTTTGATATACGGGGTTTCGCCGCAACCACCGCATGCCCCTGAGAATTCAATGAGTGGGGTTTTGAACTGACTATCCTTGACTGTCTTTCCTGGTACAAGGTCTCCCTTATAAGATATTTCACTTACTGCAAATGCCCAGTTTGGTACCTCTGCATCTGTCTGAGTACCTAGCTTCTTCATGACTAGTGCCTTTTCCTTAGCTGGACAAATATCTGCACAGTTGCCACAACCTGTACAATCCATCGTACTGACCTGCATACGATAGGTTAATCCTTCAAATACCTTACCATTCGCCTTCTTAGTGATAAATGTATCTGGCGCAGCGTCTTGTTCCTCCTCATTCAACAAGAATGGTCTGATACAAGCATGCGGGCAGATATAAGCACATTGATTACACTGGATACAATGCTCTGCAATCCACTCAGGTACATTGACCCCTACACCACGCTTTTCATACGCTGTTGTGCCTGATGGGAATGTACCATCTTCTCGCCCACTAAAGGCACTAACAGGCAATAGGTCACCTTCCATACGCTCCATAGGACGCATGATCTTAGTGACAAATTCCGGCTCATCACCCTCATGGCCCACTCCCTCAGTTTGATTTTGCCAGTTTGCAGGGATCTTAATCTCATGGATCGCCATGAAGCCTTGTTCAATCGCATCATGATTCATCCTGATGATATGATCACCTTTTTTGCCATATGCCTTCACCACAGCCTCTCTCAGATAGTTCTTCGCATCCTCTTCAGGGATAATCTGAGTCAGTTTGAAAAAGGCCCCCTGCATAATCATATTGATGCGATTACCAAGCCCTATCTCCTCTGCAATCTTAATCGCATTAATCGTATAGAATCGTGCCTTCTTATCAGCTAATGCACGCTTAAGTGTCCCTGGAAGATGCTTATCTAGCTCATCATCCGCCCACAGGCAGTTGAGTACAAAAGTTCCACCCGCCTTAAGATCTTTGACCAAGTCGTAACTATTGACATAAGACTGATTGTGACACGCAATATAGTCTGCATCATCCACGAGATAGGTGGACTTGATCGGGCGCTTACCAAATCTAAGATGAGATGTCGTCAATCCTCCTGACTTTTTGGAGTCATAAGCAAAATAAGCCTGTGCATACATCGAAGTATGCTCCCCTATAATCTTGATCGCCTGCTTATTGGCACCTACTGTACCATCTGATCCTAATCCCCAGAACTTACAGCTCACAGTTCCTTCTGGGATCGTATGAATTGGCTCCTGAATCACCAAAGATGTATCTGTCACATCATCTACAATGCCTATTGTAAATTGATCTTTTGGTGTACTTTGCCCTAGATTATCAAATACACTTTTAATATCCCTTGGTGTTGTATCTTTCGAACCTAGTCCATAGCGTCCACCTACAATAAGCGGTACTTGTCCCTCTCCAAAATAACAGTTGCGAACGTCTAAATAAAGTGGTTCACCCATAGCGCCTGGTTCTTTTGTACGATCTAATACTGCAATCCGTTTGGCGGTCTTTGGTACTGCTTTTAGGAAATGTACTTTTGAGAAAGGTCTATAAAGGTGGACTTTGACAAGTCCATACTTCTCTCCTTTGCTATTGAGATAGTCGATTGTTTCTTCAATCGTCTCACAAACAGAGCCAATTGCGACAATCACAGACTCTGCATCTTCCGCACCATAGTAATCAAACAAGCCATAATTTCTTCCTGTCAACCTACCTACTTCATCTAGGTAATGTTCAACTACACCAACAATCTCCTCATAAAATGGATTGGAGGCTTCTCTTGTTTGGAAGTAGATATCTGGATTCTGAGCAGTACCCCTTGTAACAGGATGATTTGGTGAGAGGCTATTATCTCTAAATGCTTGGAGTGCTTCTTGGTCCACCAGCCCTTTGAGGTCTTCATATTCAAGTGCTTCGATCTTTTGAATCTCGTGAGAAGTTCTAAAACCATCAAAGAAATGTACAAATGGTAATCTTCCCTTGATGGCTGCAAGGTGTGCTACTGGGGCAATATCCATTACCTCTTGCACAGAACCTGATGCAAGCATCACACACCCTGTTGCTCTAGCTGACATCACGTCTTGGTGATCCCCAAAGATGCTGAGTGCCTGCGCTGCAAGTGCCCTTGCACTCACATGAAATACCCCTGGCAAAAGTTCACCTGCCACCTTATACATATTCGGAATCATAAGCAGTAAACCTTGTGATGCTGTAAATGTGGTGGTTAATGCACCAGCTTGAAGCGCGCCATGAAAGGCCCCTGCAGCACCTGCTTCTGACTGCATCTCCACTACTTTTACCGTCTGGTTGAAGATATTTTTGCGTCCATTTGCCGCCCACTCATCCACCACTTCTGCCATAGTAGATGAAGGTGTGATTGGATAGATGGCTGCAACATCTGTATAGGCATATGCCACATAAGCCGCTGCAGTATTGCCATCAACTGTCATTGTTATTTTTCCCATATCATCTGTCCTTTCTAGAGCTGACTACCGTCATCAACCCAATCTTTTGCATTGATAATGTTTAATTCACTTGGGACTGTTACCTGTGTATCTTGTAGTACTTCTTTGGCATCTGTAATGGCCGCTGTTGTCTCTTCATGGAAACTTTCAGTATTGCCTAACCTTTGGTTTCCCTTACCAGTAAGTACATTATCTACTTTTTTCATTGGTACACCTCATATTCGTTAGATTTACTCTCATTTAGAATGTCCTTTTCAGATTTTACCTATTCATTGACTTTGAAGGTCTGCTAGGCCCATATAAATAAGGTGGGACATTCATCTCAGCGATCAATGTCCCACCTTATTTGGTTTCACTTTCATTTTTATCAAGTACATCTTAGTCCAAACCAACTACACTTACCCGCTTTTACAAAGCCACACCCGATTGCAAGTCCTGGTGACATTCCATTACTTTCTAGTATCTGAAGATACGGGATTTTACCGCGTTTTAGAATCTGATCCATAAGCACCAACGTAACATCTACTGCATATCCCCTGCGACGATACCCCTCCATTGTATACATGATTCCCATAGAATCATCCTCATGTATCAGTAACCAGCATACTAATTGTCCATCTTGATAAATTCCCGCACTTGGTCTCATACTCAGATTCTGTTCAATCTCATCCAAGCTCTCATCGCTTTTGAACGTATAATATTGATTGATATGTGATGCTTCTGTACACGGTATTGACACAACTTCATGTGCTACATTTCCAAGATCCACTTCACACCCCGGATAATAATAAATATCACAAGGATGCTCCCATGTCATTGTGTATTTTTGCCTCATATAATCTACAATCTCTTTTTTGACCCCTGAAAAACAAAATTCCTCCTGCTCGACCTGTGTACATACTGCATCGACAAATGCCATGTTACAAGTATAAAGATAACTTAATCCGTCCACACATAGATAGACACCCGTTGGCTCCTGATCATCATCTACATAAATAACTACTTCCTTTGCGTAATTTAATGCACCTATCATGTTTAAGTTTGTAATTGGCTCTTGATCTATTAATTTTTTGATAGTTTCTCTATTCGTAACTTTTTGTAGTAGCATATCTCTCCCCCTGATTAGTTGTGAATCCATCTCATACGATAGGCTTGCATCGCTGTATAACTGAGTTTTTTTAGTAACTTACTATTAACATATGCCCCTACTGGCGCTCCTATAAAAGGTAGCATTTGCATCAGTTTAGCAAGGTCTAAATAATCTCTATACTCCTGCTGGAACCTACGCCAATCAATCTCTAATTGTGCCTCTGAGACAGTATGTTTATAGCTATCCCAATTCTCCATTCGTTCCAATACCTCTATCGTATGTTCTTGACTAGAAAAGGCCAGTTCAAATATGGATAAAATATAAATACGTTCTGTATAGTCTTTGACATTAAAGCCGTAGATCGCAGCAATCTCATAAAGCACTTTCATCTTAATGCCAAGTAATAGCGGAAAATCCGCTAGCCCTAACATGATGCCACCTGCCCCAGTCCCCGCACCTTCTACCATGGCAACTGTCTTATACCGATTGCTCACTTCTCTCGCTAAGCGGTCCCTCTCTCTCAAAGATAAATCAATACGGGGTTGTGGTGTTGTATATTCTGAGCCTGTAAGTACCGCCTCTGTCATCTGCTTGATCGCCTTTGTTAGGAGCTGGTGATATTTCTCTGGATACAGGCTATTAATCTTTATCTGAACACCCTTGGATGCTTTCTCCATCATACTTGGTGGCCGTCTCAGTGTACTTTTCCACCGCATCAAAGCAACACTGATTTCTTGTTCGTACTTTTTCATACGCTCCTCCTCTTTTTTTATTATTATAGTCTAGTCTTTCCCTGATCACCATGTTTATTATTGTTCTTTTCATCATAAAACAAAAGTACTAGCCCTTAGAGCCAGTACTTTAAAATTAGTTTTCACCTGTATTAATACTTACATTCCCTACACCACAGTCAACCTCCAGTAGGTACTGTCCACCTGAATGACTTCTATAGTCATCAAGCCCCCTAATTTTTTGATCGTTGATGCTTACAGACCCCACGCCCTTACTGACATCAATTGCATATGCTGACAAAGGTTCTGTTGTCGTTACTTCTATATTACCCATACCACCTGAAACTTCTATGTCACCCTTAAAAGTTCCTTGTAGTTCAATATTGCCTACGCCACCTTCAGCATATATTTTGTTGGCCACGAGATTACGCCCCTTATAGTCGCCCATGCCACCCATGAGGCGCATCTGATCACTAGTTACCCTATCAAGCGTCATATTCCCTACTCCAGCCTCAATCTCTAATTTTCTTGCCACAGTATCTGTAATTTTAAGATTACCTACACCGCCATCTACGCTTAGTTTATCAAGTGCAAATCCACCAATTTCCCAATTACCTACACCCATACTGATATGACCTTCTTCTAATGTGACATCTTTTGGCACGGTGATTGTCACATTACCTACTCTCCCATTGATCCCACCAATATGTTTGATATTTCTTTGTGTGACATACAGCTCATCACCACGTATCTCATATCTAATGGGAATATCTTGATTCATATCAATAGAGATACTATAGTCTTCTCCATCTACTACATATACATTTGAAACACCGATATCTAGATTCATTTGTTTGAAAGGAGTCAACACTTCATTTTCTACCACCTGTCTGCCACCACTACTTACACTCACGAACTCTGAAGCCTTTGGTCCCCAAGTGATTCCTGTAGAGCTAAAGCTCACACCCATATGCCCGCCCAAAGTGACACCTACTATACTCAACCCGACGCCAACGCCGATCATACATACTGCAATACTTGCTATTGTTCTTTTTCTTAACATACTTTCTTCTCCCCTCTGAGACGATTAAAAGCTTTAACAATCATAGTTGTAAGTGCAGGGATGCCCTTGCGGATCACTACCGCCAATAGTAGCCCTACGAGTAATGCTATACCACCTAATGTGAGTGCTGTACCAATCATAAAAACCCCTGTTGCTGGATGGATAAATAAAGTTGTAAATGAAGCAACTATAGCAACTACAAATCCAATCCCTAATGCAGCCACTGTTACGACACCTGCAAAAAGTAAGGAAACCACTGTCACTCCGAGTGCAAAGAGCACTGCTACAAAAGCAATGGCAAGAGGAAATGCAATTGGACTTGCAAAGATTGCTAAGATGACAATCCATACTGCACCTAAGCTCTTCTTTGGTGACATTGGCTTTTGCTCCGCTTCTCTGAGCACATGTTCACCCATAATCTGCTTGGCAATTTGTGGAGGAGATCCTAATTCTTTGATAATCTCTGCTTCATACTCTGGTCCTGCTTCATCAAAATATTCTTCGTAATAAGCAATTGCTGCTTCTAATTCTTCTTGTGGTAATCTTGCAATTTTGAGTCTGAGCTCTCTGATAAATGTTTCTCTATTCATCCTTACTTCCTCCTATTAATACATGATCCACTCTTTCTTTATATGCTTCCCATTCATCTATAAATGCATCATAGCGCTCTGCCCCTTCTGGAGTAATCTTATAATATCTTCTATTTCTTCCTTGGTAAGGTTCATCATAAGTTTCTAAGCAGCCTTCTTTTTGTAACCTGCGTAATACTGGATAAAGTGTAGATTCTGATATTTCCAAAGCTTCTCTGACTTCCTGTGTAAGCTTGTAGCCGTAAGCATCTTCTCGCTTTACTACTGCTAATACACAGGCATCAAGTAAACTTCCTCCTAATTGTATCGCCATATATGTCGCTCCTTCCATATTATTGCGTCCGTTATATTATACGACGTATAATATTGTTTATACGCATATTATATGACGTATAATATCACATGTCAACTATCATAGAATATTTTTCAGAATTTTTTTATTCATATAAAGAAAGAGGGTTAAGCATTCACGCTTAACCCTCTTCATCAAATCTTTGTATTTTGTAATGTTCTAATGGTAATCTCTAGATCTGAAATCCGTTCATCTAGCACACCAAAAAGTTGATCTTCTAGCACTAAAGTAAATTTATGATATTCAAATGTTGCAATGAACTCACCTTGTTGATAACAAGTTGCTTTGCCTACTCTTTGTTTTTCTTCTACATAAAAGAGTTTGTTCTCATTGATATAGATGACTTCCGCCTCATTGAGTGTCAAAAAGCGATAACCACCTACTGAAATGCCATATTTATAAAACATTTTGTTGAGGTCTTTGATCACCTTGAGTAACTCTTTTGGATTTTTTACATGTGTCCCATCTTTTTTCCTAATCTCTTCTTTATACTGACGCAATTCTTCGATACGTTCTTTATACACACCTACCAATAGCGAAACTGTATTTTGCATCGCCATCTGCTCTTCAGACTTAATATTTTTGTGAGGTGCAGGTGCACCTACGTTTTTCTTAGGAAATTGATAAACTTTGCCCACTTTCTACCTCCATACTCATATCTTAGGGCTTGAAACGTTTGAGTCTCAGTGCATTAGTTAATACAGAGACTGAACTTAAGCTCATAGCTGCTGCTGCAATCATTGGATTGAGCAGTGGTCCTCCAAGTATATGAAGAAGTCCCATAGCTACTGGTATACCAAGTACGTTATATCCAAAGGCCCAAAATAGATTTTGTTTGATATTACGGATAGTTGCTTTGCTGAGCTTGATTGCTGTCGGTACATCCATTAGATCACTTCTCATGAGTACAATATCAGCTGACTCAATAGCTACATCTGTACCTGAGCCAATGGCAATCCCTATATCAGCTTGTACTAAAGCTGGTGCATCATTGATCCCATCACCTACCATGGCCACTTTCTTACCTTCTGATTGTAAACGCTTAACTTCGCTTGCCTTATCTTCTGGTAATACTTCTGCAAGTACAATATCAATACCAACTTGCTTTGCAATGGCTTCAGCAGTCTTTCGGTGATCCCCTGTAATCATAGCTACTTTTAGTCCCATCTCATGGAGGGTCTCAATTGCTTTTTTACTCGTTGCCTTTACAGTATCCGCTACAGCAATGATTCCACCCATTTGGCCATCAATCGCCATATACATAGGTGTTTTACCTTCTTCTGCGAGCTGATTACTCTGCGCAATGAGCATACTATCGTCAATATGATATTTTACCATAAGTTTCTTATTTCCGAGCAAAATTCTTTTACCTTCTATGATAACTTCGATTCCATGACCTGGGATATTCTCAAAGTGTTCAATTTCACTTAATTGTAACTTCTTCTCCATAGCATATGTCACGATTGCTTCACCAAGTGGATGCTCTGATCCTTTTTCTGCACTCGCTGCAAGTGCCAATAGCCTATCTTTTTCCTCTATAATTGCTAAAATATCTGTCACTTTAGGTTTACCTTCTGTTAGTGTCCCCGTCTTATCAAAGACAATCGTATCTACTTTGTATGCGGTTTCGAGTGCTTCTCCGCCTTTGATCAGCACACCATTTTCTGCACCTTTTCCTGTCCCTACCATAATCGCAGTTGGTGTTGCAAGGCCCAGCGCACATGGACATGCAATAACGAGTACTGCTATAAAAATAGTAAGTGCAAAGACTGCCGTCTCTCCTGCAATAAGCCATCCAATCGTTGAAAGGATCGCAAGTCCAATGACTATCGGCACAAAATATGCAGAAATCTTATCTGCCATCTGTGCAATAGGTGCTTTGCTTCCCTGCGCATCTTCTACAAGCTTAACGATTTGTGCCAGTGCCGTATCTTTACCAACTTTTGTCGCACGGTACTTAATAAATCCAGTCTTATTGATACTTGCCCCAATCACTTGACTGCCGATCGTCTTTTCTACAGGAATACTTTCTCCTGTAAGCATTGATTCATCTACAGCCGTACCTCCTTCTATCACTTCACCATCTACTGGCAGCTTCTCCCCAGGTTTGACAACGACTATATCACCTACGACAACCCCTTCTAGAAGTACCTCAAGTTCTTTATTGCCACGAATAACTGTCGCCGTTCTAGGTGCTAAGCCCATGAGCTTTTTGATTGCTTCTGAAGTCTTACCTTTAGAAACCGCCTCTAAGTACTTCCCAAGTGTAATCAGTGCCAGAATTACAGCTGCAGATTCAAAGTAAAGGTGCATCGCATACATGGTATCCCCTTGCATAATACGATAAATCGCGTAGAAGCCATATACTACTGCTGCTAATGTTCCTATAGCAATCAGTGAATCCATATTAGGACTCATCTTAAATAGATTTTTGAATCCTACCACATAGAACTTATAACCAATGAGCATGACCGGTAATGTAAGCACGAGTTGTATCAGTGCAAAATTAAGTGGATTGTGCATTGGATCAAGACTCATTGGTAACGGCATCCCTACCATATGTCCCATACTAATAATAAGAAGTGGTACTGCAAAAACAAGTGAGAGAATAAAACGGTAAAATAGTTTACGCTCAGGTGTCATTACCTGCTTCTCTACCTTCTTTTCATCTTCACTAACAAGTTTATAGCCAGCCTTCTCCACGGCACCTTTGATCTGTTCATAACTCACTTTCTGTGGATCACATTCTACTGTCAGTTTCTCACTTGCAAAGTTAACCACTGCATTATCTATACCTTCTAACTTTTTGGTGACACGTTCAACACGGTTTGCACATGCTGAGCAAGTCATCCCCTCTATCTTATACGTCTGTTTCTCCATCATCTCTCCTCCTTACTTTTCCATAACCTTTTCAAATATTTTAACGATTTCTTCAATTTTTTCATCTCCTTGTCCATTATGACAGGCATCCTTTACACAATGTCTTAGGTGACTTTTTAGCACCATCAAATTGGCTCGTTTAAGTAATGATTGTGCCGCGCTAATCTGGTTGGCAACATCAATACAATATCTTTCATCTTCAATCATCTTAATAATGCCTTCAATTTGTCCTTTAGCTGTCTTAAGTGATTGGAGTGCTTTTTTCTTATCTTCATTCATATTTTCACATCCTCCTCCCCCCTGGGGGGTGTCTTGTATTTAGCATAATCTGAGAAGTATCTTTTGTCAACTGTATTTTTAGTTTCTCTTTTTCATACCTCTTTCATACATACTCAAAAATCTTTATTGGTTTGTCCAGTCATGAAATGCTTAGCAGCCACACTAAAAAAGCCAGTCTCCAAAAGACTGACTTTACTACTTTATTTTTTATTACGTTGATAAATCATTTCTAAACCTTTGAGTGTCAAGAGTGGATCATAATGATCAATCATCTCTGTTCCCTCTCTTATGATTTTTGCAAGACCACCTGTCGCAATGACTTTCATATCTGGCGCACCAAGTTCTTCCTTTGCCTTGCTCACAATATATTCCACCTGACCAATATAACCATAAACAAGACCCGCCTGCATACTCACCACAGTGTTTTTGGCATCTAAAATCCTTTTTGGTTTTTTGATCTCAATCTGTGGAAGCTGCGCTGCGCATGACCAAAGTGCATCTGCACAGATACGGATTCCTGGGGATGTGATCCCTGCGATGAATTCACCCTTTTCATTGAGTACATCATATGTTGTAGCTGTTCCAAAATCAATCACCATACATGGCCCACCGAATAATTCATAGCCTGCCACACAATTGATAATACGGTCAACCCCTACTTCTTTTGGATTATCTGTTTTGACAACAATCCCTGTATCAAGTTCTGTACTGACAATCATAGGTTTGATCTCAAAATATTTTTTTATGCTATTAATTAATGAATACATGATGTCTGGTACCACTGACCCAATGATGACATCTTTGATTTGATTTCTTTGAATGCCACTATGACCTAACATACTTACTAAAGTTACGCCATATTCATCAGATGTTCTTGTCATCTGTGTGGTGAGTCTAAAGCTAGCAATCAGCTCCTGGTGTTTCATCACACCTACAACAATATTTGTATTCCCTACATCAATTACTAGTAACATGTTCTGTTTTCCTCACTTTTCTTAAGTTTGCCACAATAGGAGGGATAATGATTCCTGTTGCTAACAACTCCCCAATTGCATTCGTTGTCAAAATGACCCCAATCAATGCCCAGGCACTCATCCCTAGTTGCTCACCTGCTAGTGCATTCAGTGGTTTATAATAAATCAACATCAGCGTTCCTAAAGTCAGTATTGAGTTTGCAATCGCCCCGCACAAACTTGCTAAGAGATCACTCATATACTGCTTCTTCACAAAGTTTACGATTAACTTGTAGACATAATAGGCGATGACTCCAATAAAAAGCCTTGGCAAAATAGATACCAATGGATTCCTAAAGAAAAGGTCTAATGGTCCTGTCGGCATGAGCCATGCACGGCTCATTGTCGCAATTCCCATGACACCTCCTAGTATCAATCCAATCTTAGGACCTAACAACATAGCCCCTATAATGACTGGAATATGTAGAATGGTTGCCGCCATTCCCGGTATAGGGATAATCCCTAGCGGTGTGTAGGCCATGATCATAATGAGCGCACTCAAAATACCCACAAGCGCTAACTGCTTTGTACTGACTACTTTCTTATTCATATAAGGTTCCTCCTTGTTCTCATTCTCCGCCATGCGAAGATACAAGACAATTTTTACACCTTAAAGATAGCACTCTCGGAGTTAATCGTCAATAAATTTTCTACAATTATACGAGAAACTCATACGCTGTCTTCACAAATAATAATCCTAATACAATGAACATCGCATAGCGAACATACTTTGCGCCACCCTTAATTGCACATTTTGCCCCTATATATCCACCAGCCATACTGCATAATGCCGCTGGTATAGCAATCATAAAAATAACTTTTCCATTCAGTATAAAAAGCACAACTGAAGTGAGGTTCGATGCAAGATTAGATACCTTTGCACACCCTGAAGATGTCACAAGCTCCAGTCCTAGTATACTTGAAAAAGCCAAAATCAAGAACGTACCCGTCCCTGGTCCTATCAGCCCATCATAACCACCGATCACCACACCTATTCCCAGTGCATAGAGACTCACGCGCTTAGGGCTATAACTTCTTTCAACTGCTTGATCCCCTATATTTTTTTGTGTGAATAAAAAGATTGCTACTAGTGGCAATGCCACAAGTAATAAGGTTTTGAGTGTCCCTTCACTCACATATAAGGCTAATGTTGTCCCAATGCTAGCCCCTCCTATAGCACCAATAGCTGAGCAAATTGCAATACGCCATTTTACCTTCCCGCTTTTTATGTATTTCCCTGCTGCCATCACAGTGCCTAAGCTTGCTGAAAATTTATTACACCCCGCAGCATAATGTGCGGGAAGTCCTGCAAACAAATACGCTGGTATAGAAATAATACCGCCTCCACCTGCTATTGCATCTACAAATCCTGCAATAAAAACAAGGGGACAAATAATGACTAGTAATCTCACAAATTCCATACTTTTCTCCTTTTCTTAACCTCTAAAGCACCTTATTTATAATTTCCATATCTATTATAATTGTATTGTATTATAAAATAAAGTTCCATCTTCGCTAGGGCCCCCTTACATGCAAAGACCGTAGATATTGAATCTACGGTTTTGTATTATTGTAACTCTGCCTCTAATGTAGTGGTATTTGCTCCGCTTGTTGTCATGGTTGTTTGTGTTGTATCAACTGGGGCTGTTTTCATCTCGCTGTAACTCCATCCAATAAGTGTTAGAAGAATAACAAGAAGAATGCCTAAACACCAATATTTTAGACTTCTCATAGTGCGTATGCCTCCTCTTAACATTAGGGTCATACTGTATCATATTCATCAAGCAAATAAGTTGACATGCTTTAGATTGCTTTATTTCCTCGTTCTCCTGTACGAATTCGGATACAATCCTCTAAGTCTGTGACAAAAATTTTGCCATCTCCCACTTCTCCCGTACGTGTGACCTGAATGATTAACTCAATAATCTCCTCTACACGCTCATCTTCAAGTACAAACTTTAACTCAATCTTAGGCAACACATTCATCAATACCTCGCTGCTTCTATAATACTCCGTCCATCCATGCTGATTGCCACAGCCAAGTACCTGACTGATGGTTACCCCACTAATTTTATGCACCCTTCTAATGCACCAGTCATGAGTGCCGGTGTGATAATCGCAAACATCATTTGATAGGCTGCAAACAATGTCTCGGGTATTGTTGATGCATAGAGTGGATTCGGTTTTGTACTGACACCATTAAAGAACAAATAACTGAATCCTCCGATAATTCCAAGATGATTATCCCCAAAACTTAAAGAATATCCTAAAACAATCCACAATACAGCTGCTAATCCACAGGCTATGAATGTTGAAAGCATAGTATTGAGCACATTTTTTCGCCTCACCATGCCACCATAAAAAAAGGCTAATCCAGGTGTCATCAAAAAAACATGGCTGTACAAATCAATACAAACGCACTATCTCCGTAATTAATCGTCATAAGACTTCACTCCTTTTTATTTGAAAGTGTAGAAGACCACACCTTCCTACCAAATAAAAGAAGGGAGATCACATATATCCCCTGAGGTTTATACATTATCTCCCTTGATAACTTACATTTTATTCACTTCGAAGTGTGTTTGAAAAAACATATTGTATTCTATGCACCACTTGCAACAATATTGCCAAAAACTTTTATGCTGTCACACCTCTTTTAAAAATTTAAGAAAGACGTGCTACACCTGAACTTACTGCTGCTTCTTTAACTGCAGCTGCTACAACCTTTGCCACACGCTCATCAAATGGTGATGGAATCACATATTCTGGAGAAAGTTCTTCCTCCTTGATTAGGTCTGCAATTGCCTTGGCTGCTGCAAGTTTCATATCATAGTTGATATCTCTTGATCTCGCATCAAGTGCGCCTCTAAATACACCTGGGAATGCCAGTACATTGTTGATTTGATTTGGGAAGTCTGAACGCCCTGTTCCCATAACCTTTACCCCTGCCGCAATCGCTTCATCATACATAATCTCAGGATTTGGATTAGCCATAGCAAATACAATCGGATCTTGATTCATTGTCTCGATCATTGCTCCTGTAAGGGCATTTGCTACAGATACACCAATAAATACATCTGCGCCAACAACTGCATCTTTAAGTGTTCCTGTCATGCCTTCTAAGTTTGTCACTTCACAAAGTTCTTTCTTGTGATCGACGATGCCTATCTCACGTTCTTTATGAAGAATTCCATTTTCATCACAAGCAATAATGTGCTTTACACCTGTATGAAGAAGCATCTTGATAATTGCTGTTCCTGCGCTACCTGGCCCATTGAGTACAACTCTGATATCCTCAACTTTTTTGCCAACTACTTTGAGGGCATTCAGAAGTGCCGCTGTCACCACGATCGCTGTCCCATGTTGGTCATCATGAAATACTGGAATATCAAGTTCCTCTTCTAAGCGGCGCTCAATTTCAAAGCATTTTGGTGAAGCAATATCTTCTAGATTCACCCCACCAAAAGTTGGTGCAAGCAGCTTCACTGTGCGAATAATCTCCTCTGTATCTGTGGTATCTAAACAGATCGGGAAAGCATCCACATTGGCAAACTCCTTGAATAAAATAGCCTTGCCTTCCATAACAGGCATGGCTGCCTCTGGTCCAATATTGCCAAGTCCTAGTACTGCAGTCCCGTCTGATACGACAGCCACAAGATTCCCCTTTGCTGTATAAGTATAGGCCTCTTCCTTATTGGCATGAATCTTACGACATGGCTCAGCTACACCTGGTGTATATGCTGTACTGAGTTCATCACGATTACTTACCCCAACTTTACTTGCAACTGCAATCTTCCCCTTGTTTTCACGATGTAATACAAGTGCCTCTTCATTATAATTCATCTTATTCACCTCTATTTTTATTTTTAAGCGCATAATAGTATTTCTAATAATTTAGATTATAGAACAAAAGTGACCAAAGGTCACGTATTGGTTGATATAGTCCAATCATTTCATACTTCTTATTTTGCATGTAACAGCCTCATTCCTACCACTTACTGCTAAAGTTTACTCACTTATTTATTTTTAATGTATACTACAACTATCAAATCTATTTACTTTAATGAAAGGAGCATTCTCTTGAACGTTGAAATTAAACTCCAAAAAGATTTAACCCAGCCTTATGCCATTATTTATGCACCTACACTTACACCTGAAATCAATCAAATCATCACCCTTCTTGAGCAAAAAAACACCACCACTCCTTTAACTGTCAAACAAGAAGATACCTACCATATTCTAAAACCTGATGAAATCTATATGGTCCGTACTGAGGATCAGCAACTTATGCTCTACACCAAAACGCAGCACTATAGTTGTACCAAAAGGCTCTATGAAGTAGAACAACTTCTTGGCCCTGATTTCTTTCGTATCTCAAAAACCACACTTGTCAATCTCAATTTTCTTGATTCTGTAGAGCCCTCATTCAATGGCACAATGTACCTCAAACTCAAAAACGGCTCAAAAGATTATATTTCCCGAAAATATTTACCTGAATTCAAAAACTATTTAGGATTATAAGGAGGATCACCCATGTTAAGTCAAGTTTTCAAAAAAATAATTATAGGCATTTCTTTTGGTTGTACCATTTTTACATTTATGCTTTTCTTTGCAAAAGCTTTTGGCGCAGATACTTTCTTCCAAATGGTTACTGAGGACTATCTTACCCAGGCACTCTGTTGCATATTGGTCGCTACTGTATTCACAGTACTCGGTGTTGCCTATGAATACGATAGGCTCAGCTATCCTCAACAAATTCTCATCCATATGGGTGGGGGATTGATCGTATACTTTATGGTCGCCTATTTTGCACATTGGCTCCCTATTGAAGCAGGTGTTGCTATTGTTTTAAGTGCTATTATATTGATGGTTGCCGTTTCATTTCTTATATGGTTTGGTTTTCACCTGTATTACCGTGCTGAAGCCAAACGTATGAATGCCAAAATCTCTGAGCGCACAAAACATTAAGCCACACAAAAGGTGCCTTCCCTCACAGGGAAAGCACCTTTTGTTTAGTTATTAATTTTTTAGTCATTAAATAGTGGATCTAAGGCTATACGATCAAAAGCTTTCTCCAATACATCTACACCTACTGTCATCGCCAATCGGATATACCCTTCTCCTGATTCACCAAATGCATTACCTGGGATCGCAAGGATATGGCATGACTGGAACAAATAATCGCATACCGCAGCTGAGCTCATCCCAGTTTGTTTGATATTTACAAACAAATAGATACTGCCTCTAGGTGGCAATACAGAAAGTTTTGGTATCATCTGTATTCGACTATAGGCATAGTCTACACGTGATTTGAAAGCCTCTACAATCTCAGGCTGGATCTCATGACGCATACGCAGTGCATGAAGCGCAGCTCTTTGAGAAATAGATGGTGCAGTGAAGACATTGTTCTCATTGATTGCTTTCATCATTTGAATGAGAAATGGTGGAGCAATCACATACCCTATACGCCATCCTGTCATACAATAATCTTTAGAGAAGCTACGAATACTAATGGTGCGTTCTTTCATCCCCTCCAGCGTGGTGATTGGAAGGAAAGGTTCCTCGAAGCTAAATGCTGTGTAAATATCATCTGCAATCACTAAGAGATCATTTGTAATGGCAACATCTGCAATTTTTTCTAAACTCTCTTTGGTCAGACAGACACCTGTTGGGTTACTCGGTGTGTTGACTATAATCGCTTTTGTACGGTGTGTGATACATTTTTTTAGTGCATCTATATTGATCTGGAAATCCTCTTCCTCTGTTGTCTTAAGAAAGACTGCTTTGCCACGTGCTAGGGCAATCTGATCTGGATAAGGTGTAAAATAAGGTTCAATAACGATAACCTCATCCCCATCATCTAGAATTGTCTCCATAATGAGCCACATGGCATGGCATCCACTTGTTGTAATCAAACACGCATCACTACTTATTTTATAGCCATATTCCTCTTGATAATAGTGAACGATTTCTTCTCTAAGCTCTAGATCACCTAGAGGATTGGTATAATGTGTATGTCCGGCCTTTGCATCTTCAAAAGCTTTGGTAATAATCCTTTCATCTGTTGTAAGATCTGGATCCCCTAGACTGAGATTAATCACATCATCAAACTGACTGACAAGATCCGCGCTTTTTCCCATAGGGGTCATTTCTGTATTCCAATAACGTTTTGCTATAAACGGATGTTTCATATGTATTTCCTCCTAAAAAACAAGGTGACTTAATAACACAATAATCGGTAAAGCAATCAGTGTACGCTCTAAGAAAATGATTGCAAGACGCTTGATGTCCACTGGTACTTTGGATTGAACAATAATCGCTCCAACCTCTGTCATATAAATGATTTGAACAAGAGACAGTGAACCTACAATAAACTTTGTCTGTACAGATTCTACAGAAGTGAGTAGTAATGCAGGGATGAACATATCTGCAAATCCTGCAAGTGTAGCTGGCGCCGCTTGGAAGGCCTGCTCTACACCAAGAAGTTGTAAATAAAGTCCCATTGGATAAGATACCCAATCGAGTATACTTGTGTATTCCACAATGATAAGTGCTACTGTTCCCCATGCAATTACTGTAGGAATCAGATTGAATAAGATGCCACCGATCACATCTTTTCCACTATTAAAAATACCACTTGGTTCAAACTGCTCCGCACGTGCACATGCCTCTTCCATCGCATGGCCCAGAATATGACGCCCCTCTGGCACCTCTTCATTGATTTGTTTGCCTACTTCTTCATAATAAGTGTCTGGTAAATTACTAAGTGGTGCAAGACGTGGCATAATGAGTGCCAATAAAATACCCACTAGACATGTGATCCCATAAAATGCTGGGAATAAATGATCAACACCAATTGTTCCTGATACAACAAGACAAAATGGAATAGACACAAGTGAGAAATTAGTCATAATCGTTGCTGTTTCACGTGCTGTATAATACCCTTTCATATACTGCTCACGTGATACGATGACTGCTGCATTGGCAGCCCCAAACCATGAAGTAATAAGGTCTACTGATGCACGCCCTGGCACTTTGAATAATGTACGCACAGCAGGTTTGAGCAGCACACCTAAAAACTCCATAATGCCACTATCTGTTAAGAAAGGCAACACAAAGCTCAGTGGCACTGTAATCGCAATCAGTGTTGCACCAAGTCCCATCATTGTACCACCCGTATCTGCAGAAATGATCATCTCTGGGCCAAATCCAAGAAAGACCATGAGTGATACAATTGCCGCCCCTACTTTAGTAAGGAGATAAGGCAATGAGCTTGAAAAAAGCTTTTTACAAGTTTCATTATTTTGAATCCATTGTGGCTTATAGATTGCATCTACAACACCAAGTCCCGCGCCTAACATCATCAGCACTGCTACTAATGCTGGAAAGATTGGTCCACAAACACTTTTGATACTATCTGATATGATTCCAATCACTGTATTAAAACTTTCCCCTGTTCCTACAGGTATCAAGAACATACAGATTCCAAACAGAGAAAACATCATAAACTTACTGAGATTTTTAAGACTGACCTTACTTTCTTTTTGAATGCCAACTTCTAAATCCATCTTGATCACCTATCCTATCTTTTCTATTTTTTCCAAATCCCATATCGCCTTTAAAAGCATCTCTTCCGTTACTGTGTAAGGAAGTACCTCCATATCCGGCTGTGTTAATACATTTTCTAATATAGGCATTAATATATCTTCTTCAGCAGGCACTTCAATGGCGCCTAAACATGTGGGCATTCCCACCTTTTTGAAAAAACCATAGAGCTTTCTTACTTCTTCCTCACGACCGTCAAGTAGGAGTTGTACGAGTACGCCATACCCTACCACATCCCCATGTAAATAGTATTCTTCAATATGTGGAAGCTGTGTCAAACCATAAAATAGTGAGTGTGCAATCGCACCATTATATTCTTCAGCAATTAACATAGATACCAAACCTGTAGTAATCACATTCGCAAGAACTACTTGGTCAAGCGCAAAACTTACTTCCCCCGCCTGCGCACTTGCCATAGCACGTTGTCCATGTTCAAGTAGTGGTGTCACACACATACTACTCATGGCACGTGCTAATCCACTGTTGTGATCAAGCGCCTTACCACTTGAAGCAAAAGTACATTCATAATGTTTTGCAAGTGTATCTCCCATACCTGCTCTTAGGTATTTTGCAGGTGCCTTTGCAATCACTGCTGTATCAATCACTACATGGCTTGGTGGCAATTCATAGAAGTAAAATTGATCAAAGACACCCTCTTCATCGTAGACTACAGAAAGTTTTGTCGCTGCTGCACAAGTTGCTGCTATAGTAGGTACTGTTACGATTGGTAACCCTTTTGCATCAGCAACGGCCTTTGCTGTATCTAATGCACGTCCTCCGCCTACACCAATAATCACTGTGTTTTCACAGTCTTCTAGCTGCTCATTAATCTTCTCTATATTGGCTGGTGTACATTCGCCACCGTACCAAATTGTTTGGATAGATGCTATTCCTGCATTTTCTAATGTATCAGTGATACGCTCCTCTGTTTGCGCAAGTGCCATTTTACCACCGATGATTACTGCACTGTTTCCTAATGCTTTGCAAATCTCTCCCAAGCAACTTATGGCTTGCTCACCGATCGTATAATTTGGCATATTTATAGTATAATTATTCATAACAACCTCCCAAAACCTTTTATATTTCACTTTCATCCGTTTCCTATATAAATAATTATACATTTTTATGAATAAAAATCAATAATTATTTGTTCTAAATTTTTATGTGAAGTCAAAAAAAAACATCAAACCCTTGATATAACAGGATTTGATGTTTTAAAATTTTTATATATTAGTCTATTTATTTTAAACCTACGATCTCTTCTAGCTGTTTAAGTGATTGGATCTCATGTTGGATCACATATCCCTCTGGCCTTGCCATAGCTGTTGGGTTAAACCAACATGTATGAATGCCTGCCACTTCCCCTCCTCTCATATCTGCAGAAAGTGAATCTCCTACAATCAGTACACGGGTTTTATCATATCCGCCTAGCTTCTTAAATACCGCTTCAAAAAAGGCTGCACTCGGTTTTTCATGGCCCACTTCTTCTGAGATGAAAAGCTCATGGAAAAATGGCTTAAGTCCTGACTTTTCAAGTCTACTGTGTTGTATTTTAGAGATCCCATTAGTCACTACTGCAACTGTACATGCTTCACTCAGTTGCTTACAGATTGCCTCCGCTCCTTCAATGAAGTATACACCCATACCTAGTGCATCCTCGTAGTCACGTGTAACTGTCTCTATATCTCTTGTCTCACCGATCGCATCTAAGAATAGTCTAAAACGCTCTGACTTAAGCGCCTGTTTCTTAATTTCACCACGTTCAAGTGCTGCCCAAAGCCCTTTATTAATTCGCTTATAGCTATCATAATTGGCTTCACTATAAGGTAACAGATGTGTTGTCATCATCGTCTTGAATGCCTCATCTTGAGCCTTCTCAAAATCCATGATTGTCCCATCAATATCTAGTAGAATTAAATCATATTTTTTCATCTTGCTGCCTCTTTTCTTTGTCACATTTTCTGTTGCTATTTTATTACATTTATTCAATAACATCAAAACCTTTTTGTTAGAAGGCTTATTTATTAGAAAATATCATACATTTATCAGAATCATTTTACTATACAATTCAGTTTTTATGAATAATGATTCATTATATTTTTGGTTGACATTACTTTTTAAGAGGAGTAATATTCTGACAGTACTTCTAACATATCGAGAAAGGATTTCGTGATGAAAACTTTAATTACTGCACGTACAAGCCTAAAAAATTTAACAAAATCTGAGGTGTTTCCCAGGTCTACTACTCATTGTAGCAACACTTATTTCACTAGTTATAGCAAATAGTCCTTTAGGGGAAAGCTACCACCACGTATTAGACGAGATTAACCTCTTCGGACACTTTAACTTACATATGATCGTCAATGACTTCTTTATGGCTATTTTCTTCTTACTTGTAGGTCTTGAGATCAAACATGAAATCATGCATGGTCATTTATCTAGTATCAAAAAGGCTTCATTTCCTGTGATTGCAGCTTTCGGTGGTGTGATTGTTCCAGCACTTATTTTCACATTCTTTAATGCTGGTACACAGTTTGCACATGGCGTGGGCGTTCCTATTTCAACAGATATCGCTTTTGCCGTAGGAATTTTCATGCTGCTTAAAAACAAACTGAATCCATCCCTTAAGATTTTTCTACTTTCACTTGCTGTAGTAGATGATTTGATCTCTATTCTTGTAATTGGTGTCCTTTATTCTTCAGATATCAATGTGATCTACTTAAGTCTAGCAATACTCTCTCTCATTGTTTTATTTATAATGAATAAAAAGTTCAATGTGAGTGCAGTAACACCTTACCTTTTAGTAGGACTCCTGCTATGGTCTTTCATCTATCTCAGTGGTGTACATGCTACAATCAGTGGTGTCCTTTTAGCCATCGCGATTCCAACAGTACCTCAAAAAGGTGCAAAAGAATCTATGGCAACACACCTTGAACATGCCTTGAGCCCAGTATGTAACCTTTTAATCTTACCATTGTTTGCACTTGTAAATACTGCTATTTCTCTTAGTGGCGGTTCAAGCACACAATCTGCAGATACAATGGCACTAGGAATTATTGCAGGCCTCACTATTGGCAAACCACTAGGGATCATGCTCTTTACTTATATCGCTTCTAAGTTAGGGCTCACTGAAAAACCTGCTGAGGCAAGCTGGCTCTGTATCTTCTCAGTTTCACTACTTGCAGGCATTGGCTTTACCATGTCAATCTTTGTAGCTGAAATTGCCTTTGCAGCAACACCACAGTTTATCAATATTGCCAAACTGTCTATTTTAGGTGCTTCAATCATCTCTATCATGACAACTTATGTGATGGCAAGTGTCCTTGCCAAGAGAACACAGTCACATCTTCAATATGTTAAACGTAATATCACATTAAACTAAAAAAAGTATCGCAGCTGCGATACTTTTTTTGATTTAAACACGTTCTCTTATTCTAAAGGGAATACCCATCTCCCTAGCAAGTTCTTGGCACGCCACCACTTCTTCTTCACTAATTGTACCTTCTACTATACTAAACTGTACCTCTGGTATATGCACTTTGCAACTCTTTGCAAATGCAAGTAAGCTCTTATGACTTTCTTTTCCATACCTTGGTCTACAGATTGCCTCATATATTTCTTCGTTCGCTGCATTAAGGCTAATAGAAATCTGGTCCACTAATCCCTCTAATACACTCGGCACATCTTTTCCATAAGTAAGATTAGCTAAGCCATTGGTATTGATGCGAATAGGTAGTGTTGTATAGGCTCTGAGCGCTTGACATATGCTCACCACTTCATCAAGTTTCATAAGTGGTTCACCATATCCGCAAAAAACAATACTCTTATATTGGCTAAGATCCTGATCTTTAAGTGCTGTAATCACTTCCTCTGCCGTCACATCTCTTTCAAGCCACAGATTATCTGAACCATATACACCGTCCCCTTTCTGACGAATACAAAAAGTACACGCACAGGAACACTGATTGGTAAGATTAATATAAAGTTGCCCCTCTATTGGATAAAGTATGGTCATGACACAACCGCCTCCTTCAAATTGTATCGATAAACTTTTCGTTATTTGTGCTAAAGTTAACCTATTGTGCCATAACTTTTTCATCTCGTCAATAGCTTCTATTGCTCACGTAATTGTCCTAAAAGTTTTTCTACATCTAAGCCATGCACCATACATGCTTCTTCTAGTGATTCCATTTGTGCAGATGGACATCCAAGACAATGCATACCTGCTTGCATAAGTACACGTGCATACTCTGGGTTAAGTTTGAGTACATCACTGATAAGCATTTCTTTAGAAAGTTCATCTGGCAAAGTGCCTGCTATCACCTCTTCACCAAAGAAATGGTTCATATCTTCTTCAACGGTACCAATCCCCGCAATTCCAAAGTTCTCTACCAAGACTTTTGCTACATTTGGTGAAAGAAATGCTGGAAGTGTTGGCCCAAGATGAATCTCTTTGACGCCTAGATAGACCAGTGATAATAATACAATCACAGCCTTTTGTTCATACCATGCAATATTATAGATGATTGGCAGTTCATTGATATCTGCTAATCCAAATACTTCCTTAAGTTTTAATGCGATCAGTGCAAGTGAATACGAGTCATTACATTGACCTGCATCTAATACTCTTGGAATACCTCCGATATCGCCTAGGTTCAATTTGTTGTATTTATATTTTGCACAACCTGCAGTTAAGATAACAGTATCCATTGGCAGTGCTTTTGCGAAATCTGTGTAGTAGTTTCTTGATTGCGCTCTACCATCACAACCAGCCATTACTACAAATTTCTTGATCGCGCCAGATTTTACAGCTTCAACCACTGTATCAGCAAGTGCAAATACTTGTTCATGTGCAAATCCACCGATGATTTCACCCGTTTCAATTTCTGTTGGGGCTACACAAGTTTTCGCTACTTCGATGATCTCGGAGAAGTCTTTCTTAGAACCAGCTTCGCCTGCGATGTGTTTACATCCTGGGAAACCAGCCGCACCTGTTGTAAACATTCTATCTTTGTAAGTTTGTTTGTCTGTTGGTGGTACGATACAGTTTGTAGTCATTAGGATTGGTCCATTGAAGGATTCAAATTCTTCTCTTTGTTTCCACCAAGCATTACCATAGTTCCCTACTAAGTTTGTGTATTTCTTTAAATTTGGATAGTAGTGAGCTGGTAACATTTCAGAGTGAGTATAGACATCTACACCTGTGCCTTGTGCTTGGATTAATAGTTGTTCAATATCTGCAAGATCATGACCAGATACTAAGATACCCGGATTTTTGCCTACACCGATATTTACCTTTGTGATCTCTGGATTACCGTAAGTTGTTGTATTTGCAGTATCAAGTAATGCCATACCATCAACGCCAACTTTACCAGTTTCTAATGTTAATGCAACTAATTCATCAGTAGTTAAAGAGTCATCCATCAACTTCATTAATGTTTCTTGCATAAATGCATCGATTGCTTCATTGTCATATCCTAATGCATTGGCATGTTTTACGTAAGCAGATAAACCTTTTAATCCGTAAGTGATTAACTCTCTTAAAGAACGAACATCTTCGTTTTCTGTTGCTAATACACCTACTTCTTGAGATTCTGCTTTTTCTTTTAATGTAGCTGAAAAGCTAGATTTTTTATCTTCTTCAATATCCCATGTTACAGCTTCGGATAATCCACTTTGATCAGATACTTGTTTTATCAACTCATTTTTCATTGCTAATGTTTCTTTTACTCTAGCACAGAAGATCTCATCGTCAAAGTTTGCATTTGTGATTGTTGTGAATAAGTTTAATGTCACATAATGATTGACTTCTTTCGATACCGATTTACCTTCTCTACGTAATTTTGTCGTTACCTCAGATAACCCTTTTGTCACATAAATTAATAAATCTTGCATATTGGCTAAATCAGCACTTTTACCACATACACCTACTTTTGTACATGCTTTATTTCCAGCTGTCTCTTGACATTGCATACAATACATTTCTCTACTCATAGTCATACTCCTTTTCGTTATCCTTGATTTTGTAAAATCATCATACTATACTTAATCAAAAGAATATGTATCTATAGCTACAAATTTTAGAGAAAGTTGGTTTCATATGGAAAATACGCAATCGATTTTATTAGCCTGTCCACTCTTCCATCAAATCCATGCCAGTGAAGTCCTGTCCTTGCTTACTTGCCTTCAGACGCATCACCATACCTATGAAGAAGGGGAATATATCTTCTCCCTTGGTGATGAAGTAAACCATATAGGTATCGTTCTGTCAGGACATATTGAACTTATCAAAGAAAATGCAGCAGGTGCCCGCATGATTGTTGCCTTTTTGGGGCCATCTCAACTCTTCGGTGAAGGGATCGTCTGTACTTCAAAAAGGATTGCACCGCTCTCTGTTCGTGCGCGTAGCCAAACACACATCCTATTTATTCCGTACCAGTCCATTGTGCAAAACTGCTCACGCGCCTGCAATTTTCATACACAATTGATTACCAATATGCTTCGTATATTAGGAGATAAAAACTATTTACTCAATACCAAGATGGATCTCCTGATGCTCAAAGGCATTCAAGAAAAACTTATCACTTATCTTCTAGGGGAATCCCAAAGAAAAGGTAGCCTTTTGTTTGAGATTCCACCCAATCGCAATGAACTTGCTGAATTTCTCAATGTTTCCCGAACTTCTATGTGTCGTGAACTGGCCAATCTTAAAGAAGAACAGCTCCTAGACTACCATAAAAACAGCTTCAAACTCATAGACCTAGAAGGCCTTAAATGCAAGCTTTTAAAATCATAGACCCTATGCGTATATTTTATTTAAAAATATGATATAATTTAACTATTATTTATTATTTTTAGACACTAGGAGGTTATTATGTTATTAGAACGATTAAATGATGAAGTTAAAAATGCTATGAGAAATAAAGAATCCCTCAAGAGAGATACCCTACGCGCAGTTGTATCTGATATCAAGCTTGGCGCTAAAGAAAGTAAACATGACTTAAATGAAGAAGAGCAACTTGCTATGCTCAACAAACATGTCAAACAAGTCAAAGAATCTATTGAGGCTTATACTGCAGGTAACCGCGAAGATCTTGTCGCGCCTGAAAGAGAAAAACTTGCTGTGCTCACTGCTTTCCTTCCAAAACAAATGAATGAAGAAGAAATCAGATCACTCATTGAAGAGACCATTACGTCAGAGAACCTTGAAACCTCTAACAAAGGCCTCCTCATGAAAGCGCTTATGCCACTTTTCAAAGGCAAAGCTGATGGTAAATTGGTTAATGAAATTATTGGCTCTTACGTCAAATAATCAAAAAAACAGCACGTATCTTCTGATCACGATACGTGCTGTTTTTTTGATTGTTATTTCAACTGATCTCTCAGTTCATCTAGTGGTATTTCTACTTCAACCCATTGCTGCATACTATCATCTGGTACAACATAGTAGAAAATAATACGGCTATCTTTGAAATAACTTCTTAACCCTTCAATAGATGTTTCTGTTATGCCTTTTTCTTTTAATTTTTCATTAATCAATTGCTGTAATTTCTGTCCGACCTGATCACCTTGTGCAAGATGCTTCTCTAAAGCAATCTCTTCACCTGTCTGCATGTTGAAGTTCTTACTTTCTTGAATCATCTTTGTTCCAAGTCCCTCAATATCTACAGATCCTCTATAAAGTACACTCAACACCTCATTATCGATACGTGTGAGCTTATAATACACATTAAGGTTGCTATATGTGCCAGCTTCATATTTCTTAAGGACATCTTTAAGTTGCTCATTGATACGCTGCTGAGTCACCTGATCTTTATAACCTGTGATCTGAGGATATGTCACATGCCCTTGATTCAAGATCTGCGGCTTAACTTCATAGTGTGCCTGTGGTTGAAGCTGCGTAAATCCTTTGGGCGCAGTAACTTCAAATTCTTGAATTCCCATAGACCCTGGTGCAATCTCGTATTCGTTAAAGACGATGACGCAGTTGCCTTTCTCATTGATATAGAAGCTTTGATTTGGCTTAATGCCTTCAAAGCCATCAAAGTAAGCAGCCCCTTGATTTGCCACACGTTCTTTCATCTGTGCTTTGATCTGAGGATCAATCAGTGCCTTGTAGTCCTTACCAAAGAAGTCTTCAAGCGTCAGTCTTCTATTCGCCTTAAGATCAAGATTGTAGAAGTAGGCCGTATCATACGCTGATGCCATCGTCTCAGTTTTATAGATTGCAAAAGAAACGACATCTTCTACATTATATTTCACCTCATAGTTCATATAGACACCAACACCATAGAATTCCTCTGCCTTACCACCTGTTGCTACAAAAGCATCTTTTGCCTCTGTGCCACGTTGCTTTGCCTCTGCTAGCAATGTATCTACCTGTTTATTAATCGCCTTATTCACTCGATCTATATAAGCTTGATGTTCCTTATCTGATAAATTAGGAATCTCTACATCAAGTGTATAGGCATCCGTTTGTTCTACATACTTATTGAACGTAAGTACCTTTGCAACTGCCCCTATGATAGGTAGCTCATACATTTCTTTTGCAAAAGATTCACTGGCATACAAACTTCCGCCAAAACTGCCAACACCTAATGTTGCGACTAATACTCCTACTTTTAAATAGTTTCTCTTTGACATATGTCCATCCTCCCTACATCTTTCAATGGTTTCACTTACTCTTAAATTCAACTCTTCTGGAATAACAACTTCATCAAATTTTTTCTTACCTTCATTTAATTTTTTTTCCATTTTCCGCCTCCTTTAATCCCATTCATTGACCTTTTCACCTAGTTGACTGAGTGCACGCTTAATACGTGATTTGACTGTACTTTGAGGTACTGCTAATATATAAGCGATTTCTTCAATCTTCATATCTTGAAAATATCTCAGCAAAATAACTGTTTTAAGCTT
>JBOFIR010000159.1:0-7092 GCA_051650265.1 Cellulosilyticaceae bacterium | reverse complement strand
AAGATAAAATCTCATCCCCATAAGTAATAGATGCCCCGAAGATAAGTGTTGCGATTGTTAAAGTTGCTACCTTTGCAGGTTGTAAAAATTTCTTTTTCATTTTGATTTCTTCCTTTTCTATAAGTTCTGATTGGAGTGTGTCTGTCTCGATTTTATACTTTATACGGTTGAAAATAGCTTCTTTATATTGGCTACTCCCCACATCTGCTTTTGTGAGCAATGCTTCAATTTGCTTCAATTCATTGGTATCTGGTTTTTTATTCATACTTAAATCCTCCACTGAGTAGAATTTTTTTGAGTTTTTTCAAACTACGACAAAGAATAACACTTACATTGGATTCACTGAGTTCCATCAGCTGGGCTATTTCAACATTCTTAAGGCCCGCTCCATACTTGAAAGAAACGACTGAACGCTCCCTTTCACTGAGTTTGTCTAAAGCTTGAAACAAATAAGTATTATCCTCTTCCGCCAGTATGAGTTCATCAGGAGATGGCTTTGAAGATACCAGATCCACAAGCGCATCTAGTGAAAAGTGGAATCTTTGACTTCTCTTTCTGTAGTGATCAGTAATCGTATTTCTAGCTATCGCAAAAATCCAGCTATCAAGTGCGCCCTCATCTCCAGAAAAACTACTATATTTTGTAATGACCCTTTCAAATACATAACTACACAATTCCTGTGCCATATGTTGATCATCTATTCTATAACAAATATATTTAAATACACGTTCATAATACATCTCGTATATGCGTGTAAATGTATCCACCATTTCCATTGCCATCTCTCTTTCGTGAATTTATTTTGCAGTTAGTTTAACCTATACAGCGTGTTTTATCGTGTCATGACAAAAGTAAAGACGATGCAAATACAAATCCACTACACATTTTTTCTTATTTTTTTTAACGCTTCAAAATATCTCGTATTAAAAAAGGCTATATCCCTTATTTCTCAATGGATATAGCCTTTTCTCTATTAATTACTTCCAAAATTTTCTTGTTAGCTTTTCACCTGCATGCAGCTCAGCACAACAGCATAATGTGGCCTTAAAGTCAAATCTAACTGGGATAATGCTTCTCCATAGATCTGTCCATCCCAATAATCAGCTACATGGTAGGTTCCTTGTAGGTCTACTGTGATTTGCTTTTCTTCATCGCCTTGATTAAAGACTGTCACAATCTGCTCCTCACCTCTTGTTTGTCTCCCCACTACAAAAGTATGGTCATCAAATCTTGCGGCTTGGTCTGGTAATGGCAAGAAGGCCCCTAGTTGCTCTATCTGATAGGGTTCGAGCTCCGTGATGGCATCTCCTGATAGCAGCGCACCACCAGATGCCAAGATGTGTGCACGATGGTATGCAAACTCATCTTCTGTCAGCGTACTCATACCTCCACCCCATAAACCTTCTATATTATCCAGTACCACGCAGTCTGGATCATTGATCCAAAGTCTACCCTGTTGCCAGTTTCTATAGAAGCACTCCTGAGAGAGTTCTCTGATACTTCCCCAATGACGTCCCACATCACCTGTGATGCGCATACCATGGACTACCCCGATACTTGGCCACATCGGTGCATTGCACCCCAAGACATAGCTATCACCGCCTACACCTTCTAATATGGCTTCCATTCCCATGCGATAGGCCTCCACATAAGTCTTGGTCTGATCATAACGCTCACCAAAAGGCATAGCACCCCACATGTTGGCATCTAGCTTGAAGTATTTGATCCCCCACTCCTCACGCATCACCTTAAAGAGCTGCTTTAGGTGCGCCCTTGCACCAGGGTGTGTACCATCTAGCATATACCAAGGGCCACATCGCCACCCACCAAAGCTCACTTGATCAGAAGCCAGTGGCATCCCTGTGTCATCTTTGATAAAGTACTCAGGATGCGTCCTAAAAAGTTCTGACTCCTGCTCCGCAATAAAAGGTGCCACCCAGATCGCGGGTTCAAATCCCTCATCATGAATCTGAGCAATCAGCTCTCTCAGATGACCAAACTGCGCACTGGTCGTGAGGTAGTCTCCCATATAGGCTTGGTAGCCATCATCGATTTGTATGTACTTGAAGTCAGGAAGCTTCGCTTTCAAAGTCGCCATATTGTCACAGATATTTTGCTGTGTGACATTTTCAGCATAGCAATACCAAGAGCACCACCCTACAGGGATGGGTTCAAACTCCAGCTTCCCATGATGCTGCTTGAGGCGCTCACCAAGCTGCTCTAGTAACACCTCTCGGTCAGCATCTATACCGATCATGATCTCCTCTAATACCAGCTCTTCACCCGGTGCCACCACGATCCTGCCGAGGTCTTGTTCAAGTACAATCTCATGGGCATTAAAGTGAATCTTTCCTACAAATCGTGCAGCAGAGCTATAGGCAATCAGCGTGTAGGGTTGCTCCAATAAAAGAAGCATATTGTACGCTGTAAAGTACCCTTCCTTCTCTGGCAATCTGTAGTGCCTCGCGTCACTAAAGCCCGTTACATTTCTTGGCTCAGCAAGTGTCCCTGTAGTCTGAGAGAGCATACTATAAGCCTCTGCATACAGCGGCGTATCCCCTGATTTGCCATGTGGCAACGTAGCGATATGTACTGCTGCCATACGTGTTGGCTGACTTCCTTTATAGGTAGCTTTGATCCTACAAAAGCACCCTTCCTCCTGAACTTCTACTGCAAATAATGCTTCCTGCCCCTCAGTATTCCAAAACTTGATTTGACTCCAATCTCTCTGCATCAACTTCCTACACCCCTTTTATTAACTCTAAATAAATTAACTTATATGTATCTTAGCATGATCTGATTCAAAAACAAATATTATTCAGAAAACTCTCTTTGTGCTAGTTAAATATTTTATTAATTTTCTCTGTTTTTTCTTATTCTTCATAGGCTATAATAAAGTAATAGATAATGAATCTACCTAAAGGAGGATAAGTTATGGCTCATACTATTACATGCTATCAATTTTCTAAACAGTATTCAGGCATTGAAACTTGCCTTAATTATATCTATTATACCCAAGTAGATGCTGTAAGAGAAATCATTCATCGTGCCCAATCTATTCCTGAAATACAATATATCATACTGTTCGGTAGCTCAATCACCCTAGGTTGTGGTCAGGATAGTGATATTGATCTCCTTGTCATCGCTGATTGTTATGACGAAGATTTTTCTATTATAAAAAAGCTTAGGCAAAGTATTGCTAAGCCTATGGATATTCTTCCTGAAACATTATCACATTTCAAGTCAACAATTGCCTCAGGCAATACTTTATATAACGAAATCAAACAGAAAGGATTAATAATTTATGAAAGGTCTTCTTAAATTAGCCAAATCAGATTTTAAATATGCTAAGTTTGCCTATTCTCAACTTGGTCAAACGAGTGACTGTGCTGATCTTAATATTTGTGCCTACCATACACAACAATGTACTGAAAAAATACTTAAGTACCTATTAGAGTCTAATGGCCATACATACGATCGTACACATGATATCAGTATCTTGGTTGATCTTTGTTTGAACCATCACATCGATATCCCTGAAATCATTGAGCAAGCAAGTTTTGCTATTACCTCTTGGGCGACCCAATCCCGTTATAATAGTGAATTTAAGGCTTCTATCCGAACAATAGCTAAAGTATTAGATTGTTGTGAACACTGGCTCAAGGAACTTGACCCCCTTCCAGTGCAGTTACCACAAATTGATTTATAAACCTAATAATAAATTTAAAAACAAAAAAGATAGTCTCTATTTTATAAAAGAGGCTATCTTTTTGCTTGCAGAGCGTTATATGTCTTTGATAAATGTTACGATCTGACCCGGCTCTTCTAGGCTATGTGGATGGTGTCCCACACCTGCTTTTAGGATTACAGGGACTGTTTTTCCCTTGGCTGTATAAGCCTTTACGAGTCGTTCCCCATTTTCCTCATAAGGTACCACCTCATCTGCATCACCTGCTACCAAGATCACAGGAATATCTGTATCTACAAGCTTTGCCATCTTAACCACAGCCATATCAGCAAAGTGCCCCGCTGCATCTTGCGGCGTGATCTGATACTGCTCGGTGCAGAGCGCCCAGTCATAAGCAGACCCTACGCCGCAGCCATGGCCACCTGGCCAGCTACATAGGTCGAGCACAGGTGCGTCGAGATAGATACTACGAAGAGTCTCTGGATACGCCACCGCGTAGTGCATGGTATAAAGCCCGCCTCTGCTAAATCCAAATAGATCTGCCTTTTGACTCAGTTCAAAGCGCCTTATCACCGCTTCATAGAAGTCATGCATCATTGCCACAGCCTGTGGATTTCCAAAAGCATCACTCAGATTGCAGTAAGCAATATGCCATCCTTCAGCTACAAGCGCCATGTCCACAGTGCTAAAAGCATCAAAAAACTCTGCACGCCATACCCATGGCCTATCCACTCTTGCCTCATGAGGCTTCACCAAGATACACTCTCTTCCTTTTACATGGAATAGTAATGCCTCATATCCCTTGAATGTCACTAACTCCACATCAGCTTGTGGCTGGTGCATCGCCATCCACTGGGTAATCTGTTGTTGTAATGTATCTACGCGCATTGCCAACTCATCAAATGGTACAACTTGAAGTTCAAGTAATGCATTACCATGCCCGATATAGGCCAACAATGCATCGCTGACCAATCGGTTCTTGTGACAGATCAACTGATAAAGCTCACTTGTCTCAGGTGCCTCCACATAGCTCGGTATACGTGTGATCGTGATCCCAAAGAGTTGTTTGAAGATGGCACGCATAAATAGGAAGTGTCCCATGCCATTGACATGGATCCCATCCCCTGTAATATATGTAGGATCTTCCTGACGCTTTTGTTTGATAAAGCTCGCTACATCTGTATAGATATCGATAGCTCCTTTGCCAGGTTGCTCCGCCATAAGCCAGCGCCCATAGTCTTCTAGTACGTCATTGTATGCGCTATAAGGTTTCATAAAGCCAAAGTCATCACCCTCTGCATCTTGCAAACAAGATTGATCGACCATTTGCACATCAAAAGGTGGTGGTGTCAAAAAGACTATATCCATCCCTCTCTGAGTTACACATCGCTCTAACTCTAAGATCCCTTTCTTGTACGCTTCAAAACGTGCCTCACTCTGAGGATGATAGATCCCATCATTCATTCCATAACAAGCAATCACCAGATCTGCCCCCACAAAGTCTAGTGTCTGCTCTAATCTTTGAAAAATACAAGGTCTTGGGAATGGATGATGTGCCTCTGATAATCCAGATGCAGTCTCACTGCTCAACCCCATATTCACAATCTCAGGACGCACCCCTTCAAAGTGCATCGTCAAATAAGTATCCATATCATTCACATACTGTGCAAGATATGTAATACTATCTCCTAGAAATAAAATTTTTTTGTACTGATCAATCGCTATAGGATTCATCGACCTTCTCCTTATTAGTTAGGTTTAATAGATGCCTAAATTATATAATAAATTCTTTTTATTACAAACAATTTCATGTAAAATAAATCGATATTTAAATCCTGAAAAATGACCTTTTTAAATGGCCATATTTTTAATTACTTTTGCAAGCTGCTCCCCTGCAATCTGACTCCCCTTCACATCTACATGGACGCCGTCCCCGCCAAATATGACACCCCAATCCGCTGTTTCGATCAATTGGCTGAGCCCATCAGCACGTACCACACGTCGGATTTCATCTGCTAAGTATTGCCCAAAAGGTATCAGCACCAACACTTTCGCCTGAGGATATCGCACCCTCACGTCTTCTAGTAAGCTTTGATACGCTACCTCAAAAGCCTCTACAGGCTGACCATGGAGCGCATCATTGGTCCCATGGTTGATCACCACCACATCAGGCTGTAGCTGTGGTGCCTTCATCCCTTGGCAGATCTCCTCAAGGTAGCCACTACATGGTGGAATGCCTATTGGGCCGGGATTGAGTATCCCTGTATAGCCAAAGGCACATCTCAGATCCACTGCCCCTAACTTTTGACTACAGATCGCAGCATAGTTGATGCTCGCTCCTCCAGAGTATGGCTGCCCTCTATAATCAGGGCGCACCGCAATCCCTGCAGTGATGCTATCTCCCACAAAGAGGATACGCTTTCCTATAGGTGTCACGGGTGTGACTTGCCCCATCTCTCCTACGTCTACACCCTCAAGGAGAAATCCTGAGTGATGCTGCCACAAGTCATTGGACTCTGGGATATCATCTACCACGATCTTTACCTCATAGTATCTTTCCTGATCAAGTCCCTCTGCCAATACCATCTCAGTACTCACCAAGCATCTTTGCGGCTCTCCACCATCGATCTGATAAACAATCGCACTTGGTCCCTCCTGCACAAGGCAATGCAGTGTGATCTGCTCCGCCCCTGTCACACCAAAGTAGAGCTGTGAACCCATATTAATCGTTGCAAGATACTCTACATTCCCAACCTTTTTAATAAACCATCGTCCAACAATCCCATATTTCGCTTCAAATTTACCATAAAAACTCATGCGAACCCCCTATTTTGTATATAATTAATTTTTATTTTTTAAAATATTTCTATATTTTAACACAGCACTTTCAAAGCGCCTATCCCTATCATCTCGAGCTACTATACGATGATTTCCATACTCTGTAAGATTGACAACCCCACCTATAGATGATATACTTCAAAAGATATTTAGTTGTTAGGTATAGTTTATATGATATTTGAAATTCACATGTTATTAGAGATTATATGTTACGCAATATAGTCTGTAATGGGATGTGAATTTTTTTGTTTTCCCAACTTTTTCACTGGCTATAATCAGCAATATCCAATTCAATAGTTAGAGGAAGTGTTCAATGAGTAAACAAAAATATAATGAAACCCACCCCGAATTAATCCATTCCGTCGTATGTGCGATCGATATCCTTGGTTTTTCCCAAATGATTATCGACTCCTGTAAGTACGGCTACGGCAATCAGCTTCTTACAGAAATGAATGCCCTGATTAATAAGAACAAACAATGTATTATTCCCAATAAATACAGCCAAGGAAGAATTAAAATTTTTACAGATAACATGGTCGTAGCCTATCCAGCTACAGATGATGGCC
>JBOFIR010000158.1:0-8270 GCA_051650265.1 Cellulosilyticaceae bacterium | reverse complement strand
TGAAGTCAAAAAAGTGCATACCGTCGCCCTATCAGGCGAATGTTCTGATGAAGTATTTGGAGGCTACCCTTGGTTCTACAAACCAGAGATGCAAGGGACACACTTTTTCCCTTGGATCCATGATCCATTCATTCGTATCGACCTATTTGACAAAGATTTTACTAAAAAAGAAGAAGGTTTTGCATATATCCAGGCGCAGTATGAAGCAGACCTTAAACGTTGTCCCCTCTCTCCTGAGGATAGTGAGACAATGAAACAAAGCCGTTATGCAACATGGTTAAGTACGCGGTATTTTATGACGTCACTCCTAGAACGTAAAGATCGCATGAGTATGGGCAATAGTCTTGAAGTGCGTGTTCCTTTTGCAGATCATCGTTTGGTAGACTATGTATTCAATGTTCCTTGGGAAATCAAGTTCGAAAACCGTGTAGAAAAGGCACTTCTTCGTGAAGCGATGGCAGACTATCTTCCAGATCAAATTCTCAATCGTAAAAAGAGTCCCTACCCAAAAAGTCATAATCCAAAGTATGAAGAAACGGTGCTCGCCATGTTACGTGATCGCCTATCAAGCACTGACTGTCAGTTACGTTACATTTTAGATATCCCTGCTTTTGAGCAGCTACTCACCCAGTCCAATACCACTTGGTTTGGGCAACTCATGAGTAAACCTCAACTGATTGCATGGCTTCTTCAACTTGATTTTTGGCTTAACAGCTACCATTTGTCTGTCTAATGTTTCTATATCCAAAAGGGGCTATGGCACTAAGAAATGAGTGCACAGCCCCTTTTGGAATATACGAATACCCTCTGTATATTTATACACATACTTATTTCATTCAACTTT
Organism: Cellulosilyticaceae bacterium; assembly: GCA_051650265.1. Classification (GTDB taxonomy): domain Bacteria; phylum Bacillota; class Clostridia; order Lachnospirales; family Cellulosilyticaceae; genus JBOFEH01. The sequence goes on along the minus strand of JBOFIR010000158.1, from coordinate 7,426 downwards.
TGTTACATTCACATTAAGTTTTTTATGCTGGCGTACATTCGTAGCTTTCACAACATATAATGTAAAGATTGTATCGCAATACTTTTCAAGATTTGCTTGAAAGGAGCACGTCCATGCCGAAAATCAACCCTAAAAAGGTTTTCACCGAATATCGTAATGGTGTCACTCTAACGTCTCCTATTGCTAGACGCCATTATACTTTGACCCATTCTGATACGACCGGAGACTTATTTGTCGTTGTTGCTACAGACTATGCCAAGGATCAACTTTCTTCTATGCATGATGAAGTCCTTCTTGAGTGGCGAATTGAGCATGCACAACCCTATCTTTATGGTGAAGTATTGGTAGATGGTCCACAAGTTCCTGGCAATCCCGCCATTCGTAATGCTATCTTTATCAAAGAAATTCCAACTGCCTTGCAAGCAATTCGGTATGGCGATCATTATTTATTTGAAGCACACCCAGAGCTAGAGACTGCCCCTGTGCGCATCAATTTTAAATCCTCTAAATCTCAGTATAATAAAGAGCGTAACTTTGGACCTATCGGTAGGTATCGCATTCCCTTTACCCCCTCTTATCAATCTCTCTAAAAAAATCACGCCCAGTATAACTTATGGGCGTGATTTTTTTTACTACCGTGTAGTATGCTGTTGGAGTGCTTCTAAAAAAGCCCTTGCTGCACGTGAAAGACTCATGTCCTCAGGATAAATAGCCGAGAAATAACGTTGATAACGTTCACCCAAAGAGTACATTTGAACATTATCACATGGCGTATTGACTACAAGATGCGAAACAACAGAAGCACCTAATCCATTTTTGACAGCTTCTTTGACAGCATAATTGCTCCCTAAGGTCAAAATAGTCTCCGGAATAATTTGGTGCTCATTCCATAAATACTCTAGATACGTTCGCGTTCCCGAACCACGCTCACGTGCTACCCATTTATTTTGTCCTGAGAGGATTTCTGTCAAGCTTGTGCCTTCGAGAATCGTCCCCGGAGGAAAAATAAGTATCAATTCATCTCTAAAAAAGTGCTCTTGCACCAAAACCACTTGATCTGGGGCGGCTTCAATCAGACCAATCTCTAATCGGAGTTTCTCTACCTCCTCACAGATTTTGCTACTATTATCAATAATGAGCTCAATATGAATATCTGGATACATTCTCATAAAATCACCTAAAAATACAGTTAGAAAACACTCCCCTATCGTATGACTTGCACCGATTCGTAATTTGCCACCTACATGTTGTCCTTCTCCCAAAAGTTCCTGCTTGACCTCTTCTAGACTTTTGAGAATTTCCTTTCCCTTACGATATAAAAGCATGCCCTCTTCTGTAATCAACAACTTACGCTGTTTTTGGGAACGCATCACTAAAGTGACACCAAATTCATTCTCAAGGTTTTTGATGTGTACACTAACACTTGGTTGAGATAAATGACGCAATTCACCTGCGCGTGTAAAATTCTCACATTCTACCACTGCAATGAGTGTTTTTAGTTCTTCTAGCATAACTTCCACCTATTATTAATATTTTTGATACATGTTATTAAATCCATTTATTTTACTTATACTTACCATTGCTTTATACTAGCACTATATTTGAGAACATGACATCATTGTAGAAAGGACATCAATTATGCAACTTATCCCAGGATTACTCATTGCTGTTTTGACAGCTCTTTTAAGCCTATTAATCGCACCGCTATTCCCAAGTTTAGGTGCCACAACTCTAGCTATTTTTATTGGTATGCTTCTAGGTAATACACTCTTTACTCACAAAAAATTTCAAAAAGGTTTTCAATTTGCCGAGACTAATTTACTTTCCTTTTCTATCGTCCTTTTAGGTGGGACGTTAAGTGCAACAACTCTTCTCGAGTTAGGATTAAACGGAATTCTCTTTATTATACTTCAAATGACGGTTACGATTGTCTTTGCATTATGGATTGGAAAACGTCTAGGTTTTGGGCAGAATTTTAGTATGCTTATGGCTGCAGGAAATGCTGTATGTGGTTCATCAGCTATTGCTGCGACAGCACCTGCTATTCATGCAGATGAAACCGACAAAGGTATTGCAATTACTGTTGTAAATCTTACTGGAGTGATTTTAATGCTACTTCTTCCAGTACTTACCGCAACGCTTTATGATCATGAATTAGTTAAAACCTCTGCTATGATGGGCGGAACACTTCAGTCTGTCGGACAAGTGGTGGCAAGTGGTGCAATGGTTAGTGAACCCGTCAAAGACCTTGCGATGCTCTTCAAAATTGTTCGTGTCATCTTCCTTGTAGGCGTTGTTATTGTACTAGGGCTGCTAAAGCAACGTTCAACTGAGCCTACAGAATGCAGTACTAAAGGTAAAATTCGTGTCCCTTGGTATGTGCTTGGCTTCTTTGGTACATGTATTTTATTTACAGTAGGTCTATTACCACAAGGGGTTTCTTCACTCTTCAAGACAACTAGTCATTACCTTGAACTCATTGCACTTGGTGCTATTGGTTTAAGAGTAAACTTCAGACACCTTATTTCTCAGGGAATCTCTGTTTCACTCTATGGACTCTTAGTGGGGACAGTTCAGATCCTTGCAGCACTTCTTTTAATCAACATACTCTTTTAATCACATACATCGCCACAATCTATAACCAATCTTTTTTCTTAAAATAAATGAGACAACCTGCAATACTAAGTACACTTAGAATCATCACATAAATATAACCATACCGCCAGTCTAATTCAGGCATGGCGGTAAAATTCATACCATACCATCCTACAATTACTGTTAATGGGAAAAAAATCACAGTCATTACTGTGAACACTTTCATAATCTTATTGAGCCCTATATCGACCTGTGCATCATAGGCTTCTCTAATCTGTGTGACATTATCCCTTAGATTCAGCACCCTCATATTCAGTCTATTAATCCGATTACTTAATATCCTAAAATAGCGTGTAGATTTTGGATCAAAAAGTTCATTATCATTTTCTTCTAACGCATTGGCGATATCAATCATCGGCTCATAATGCTTCTTGAGATAAAGTAATCGCTTACGCAAAGCAACAATCTCTTGAATATAAGCATGTTTCTCTCCACGGATTACACGCTCTTCTAATCGATCGACTTCATTTTCAATACCATCTAAAATCTGACCTTCTTCCCCAATCACATGGTCCAAAAGTAAATAAAGAATTTTTTCTGGAGAATAACATACCTCTTCCTCGTAGACCATCTCTTCAACAAATTGTTCAAGTCCGCTAGTTGGTTCTTCTGCCACCAATAGAAGATATGTACTTCCTAGATAGAAGTTTAAACGGTATTTTTTGACCTGTTCATTTCTTCGCTCAATCATATGAATGAGTCCAAAATCATATTGGTCATAGACTTCTAGTTTAGGCAAATCTACTTGCTCTACACATTCTTTAATTGTTTTGTGACTGATCTTAAACTGATCTTTATGCTTAATAAGTTCTTCAGGCGTGAGTATAATCCACCACTGACACCCTAGTTTTAGTCCCATATCTCCTTCATATCTTTCAATCATTCCCTCACTTGTAATCTGATAGGTTTGCATCTTAATCCCCTCCTTTTTTCATATTACCACATTATTTCAGCTTGAATACCTTTTTTTACATCTTCATAAAAATAATCAAAAAAGCCCCCACTATTTGGGAGGCCTTCAGATTATTTTTTAAGTTTTACATGTTTTCTTATACTTTTAATGAGTAATCGAATCAATAACAGCATAACAATCACAAGCATAATCGCAATAGCATAAATCGTTATCGCAATAGCATTGGGCGATGAAAAACGCGCACGCAAACTTGTGCGATTATCAATCACCTTTCGCCCTTCGCCCTGTGCATATTGAGAAGGTATCTCTGATTTTCCTGCACTTTGGAACGAACTGATATAGCGTGCTAACGCAACCCATTCTTTCAATTCACCACCTGTTTGTGGATCTTTGATGATGTGAGGTGTGAAATCCGTAATGGGTATTCCCTCATGATCTTTAGGTATGATAGAAAGTAAACCAAAGGATTTATCCCCTACAACTGAAAGCATTTGTGCAGAGTAAAGTCCTGCTACTACACGGTAGAGCTGCTCATCTTCAATGCTTACTTGTTGCTTATTTTCGTCTACTAGATGACATGTCGTCACCTTATCAAAGAGTACTCTATGAGGGTTAAATGTAAAGTTAAGGCCCGAAAGATAGAGCTGCGCCTCTGACATAATTGGTGCAATCGATGCATCCACTTCACAGATTGTACGGAGTTCTTTTCCAGTAAGATATACCGATACTAGCGGATAACCTGCTGAGCCATCCTCCCCTATCCCTAGTGAACTTACGGTAAACACATCTGAGACAGTGATCGGCCCATCTATAAAGCTACCACGTATAATCCCTGCAGGTGCAACACTCACTGCTATAGGCTCATAAGCCTCTCCTTCTGCTTGCTGTATAGCATACCGGTAAGCGTCTGAAATCAAGTTGCCCAACCGTAGCTCCTCATGTTTTTTGCCTACCATAGCTTCACTTTCGAAGTTAACATAGCTTGCTCCTAGCACTTGGTTGAATTGATACCCATACTGTGTCAGATACGCTACCTCAACTGTGTCTTTATAGCTACTAATCATTGTCTCTATGGCTAGATCAGGTGAGATTGTTTCATCTACACTTAAAAGTTCATAGTTAGTTGCCTGCCATTTCCCAGATGCATCTTGTGTGATCACTAATTTGCCAAGGTTCTTGCTATAACTTCCTGAACTCGCTATTAGAACATCTCCAACTTGTTTGGGCTGCTCCAGTGTGGTATGTGTATGCCCACTAATAATCACATCAATATCAGGGACTTCTTTGGCAAGACGTTCATCTTCCGATTTTTTTGATTGATCGCTTGTTCCTGCGTGTGAAAGGCATACGACAAGGTCAACTTGCTCCTCTTCTCTCAATAGACGTGTCAAATGACGTGCTTGGGCAACATAGTCTGTAAAAGTAACACCTGCCATAGGGGCATTGGATTGTGCATCTTCACCCATAAGTCCAAACACACCTATACGAATGCCATTTTTTTGAAGCACTGTGTAAGGTTTTACACCATAATTTTTCATAGCATTATTTAATCTGCCCTGATCGGGATCAAGGGGATCACATGCAATATTTCCAACCACCATTTGAGGTAAGATATCGCCACTTTCCATAGCAGACTCTAAGCTCTGTGCAAGTCCTGCTGCTCTAAAATCAAACTCATGGTTCCCAAGTGTTACCACGTCATATCCCATCGCGCCCATGACGCGAAGCTGAGGCGACTTTGTTGCATAAATGGTTTGAAAAAGCGTCCCCATAGAAAAATCACCTGCATCTAACAATAACAGTTCTGAATCTTGTTCACGTTCTTGGTTAATCAATGTCTGTAGTCTACCGTATCCCCCATAACTTTTGATACCACCTTCTTCTTGAATTTTCTGAGGTAAAAAATGATCATGTAAATCATGAGTAAATAAGATGGTTATACGAGATTGTTCATCAATTGTTTTTCCTAGTATGCTAACACTCATAAGACAGATTATCGCACACACCAACATACATTTCATGAGACTTCGTTTCAATGGTTCTCCCCCTCCATCAACTTTTAAATCCTAATCAGTTTATATTAAAGCTTATATTTTTCCAAATCCACTTTAAAAGTATGGGTTATATGTCTAAAGTCTTTTATTCGCTCCATCAGTGTCGTGAGTTCGTTGGCATACGTTGTGACACTTGCACTCACTTCCTCTGAAGATGCTGAATTTTCCTCTGCAATCGCAGCCAACATTTCTACCGTATCAAAAGCTTCTGAAATCGCACCTGCTTGTACAGAAAGCTGATCGATGGTCTCAATCATAGAATGCGCCACACCCTTGATAGACTCGTTTGCTTCAAAACTAATGTTTTTGACCGTCTCAAGCCCTTGCTTTTGTGAGTGAAGTCCATTATATTGACCTTGAATACTTGTAGCTAATAATTTGATCTCTGAAACAACCTCTGCAAGCTTATGATTAATCTGTCTTACAGCTTCTTGGGACTGCTCTGCAAGCTTACGTACTGCTTCTGCCACGACAGCAAACCCACGTCCTTGTTCACCTGCTCGTGCAGCTTCAATCGATGCATTTAATGCAAGTAAATTTGTCTGTTCTGCAATGGCTGATACAATCGCTATAATTTGGGTCATATTCGTTACTTTACTTTCTAAATCATCACTTTTACTCTTCAGTGCTTCAAATTGTGTCAACGTACTATGGATATGATGACTTGTACTGATGACTGCTTGATAGCTTTCACCGATCTTATCAACTGCTTTTTCAAGGGCATCTTTATTCGTCGCCTCACTCGTCACAATTTGGCTTAAGATACTCATATTATCACTCAATACCCCTGCAGCTTGTTCGGTATTTCTTGCTTGTTCAACCGCCCCAGTAGCAACCTGTTCAACCACCCCTGCAATATCGTTTGAAGTATTCTTCATTGTTAAGGAAATCCCATCAATCGTTTCTGCGAAAGTCGCCATTTCATCCGTAATCCCTTTAAATCCTGTAAAATCTGCTTTTACCGATTGTTTGTAAGTAGTGAGTGCATCATATAAGGCTTCTAACTGATCACCACTTTTAATTTGTGCATTAAAACCATACTCGCCTACCCTCATCCTTTCAAGTTCTTCATAAATATGTTTTTGTGGCTTCAGTAGTTGCCATGTTACTAAAGATCCAACGACTCCGCCCACAAGACCAACTACGATGCCACTCACTCCTGCAGTTACAATGCCAACGAGTCCACTTACTAATCCCGTTGTCACACCAACTTTCAGAGGAATACTACGCATCACACCAAATCCCAAGAATTGATTTATCGGATAGTGGTAACACACGACAATGGGTGACTGAAAATAAAGACGTATTTTGAGCTGCTTTTCTCCTCGCTCTAACTCCTCTATTCGGACATCCTCTTTGAAATATGCGTTGGCACCTTCTAGTAATCCTATACAATACTCAAACATGCCACGATCGGATTCGTATGTAAAAAGTGCTTCTTTTTCTGATACCGCCTTTATCCCCACAACTGGAGGACGCGCACCTACAAATTTTTTTGTCATCATCACATGAATATCAAAAAGTGAGCTTAGGAATGAAAACATATTCTGTCCCTTGAAAAAAGATGGAAAATCTTTTGCAAAAGCTTTTACATTGTCTTGTCCAATAAGACGCCATAGTTCTTTTTCACTAATCTTTTGAGATTCTGCAATTAACTGGATACACTTTTTCACATCCTGATCAGCAATCGTTTCTAGTGGTGAAAATATCTTATATCTACCCCAGCCTACTTGTTCCATCGCTTCATCTACTGTCTTACTAGCATACAGGCCTTTGCAAGTCTTCATCCAAGTTGCTACAACTG
>JBOFIR010000157.1:0-3747 GCA_051650265.1 Cellulosilyticaceae bacterium | reverse complement strand
ATTCCTGGGCCACCTTTTGGTCCTTCATAACGGATTACTAATACATCACCTTTTTCAATTTTACCACCTGTGATTGCATCCGTTGCTTCCTCTTCACTATTAAATACTTTCGCTGGCCCTTTGTGAATAAGCATTTCTTTCGCTACTGCTGAACGCTTCACCACACATGAATCTGGCGCTAAGTTTCCTCTTAATACAGCAATTCCACCTGTTTGGCTATATGTATTCTCAATATCTCTTATCACTTCATTGTTTTTATTGATTACCTTTTCTAAGTTAGCTGCTAGTGGCTCAGCTGTAACCGTCATCAAGTCTGTATGTAATAACTCTTTCTTAGTTAACTCCTTCATAACTGCAGCTACACCACCTGCAAAATATAAGTCTTCCATATGATGTGGGCCTGCTGGTGCTAACTTACAAAGATTAGGAGTACGATTACTAATCTCATTTGCCATATCTAAGTTGATATTGACACCCGCTTCATGTGCGATAGCTGGTAAATGGAGCATCGTATTGGTACTACACCCTAATGCCATATCTACTGTTAAGGCATTTTCAAACGCTTGGTCATTTAAGATATCACGAATCTTGATGTCTTTTTCTATCATTTTCATAATTGCTAGTCCTGTTTTCTTCGCTAAACGAATACGCTCCGCATAAACCGCTGGAATACTCCCATTACCTGGCAAAGCAATCCCTAATACTTCAGACATACAGTTCATACTGTTGGCTGTAAACATCCCTGAACAAGAACCACATCCTGGACAAGTATGTTCTTCATACTCTAGCAATTCTTCATCTGTTAAATTCCCTGCATTGTATTGACCTACCGCTTCAAAAATCAGCGAAAGACTTACCTTCTTACCACCTACATTCCCTGCAAGCATCGGCCCACCACTGACTACAGCCGTTGGTAAATTTAATCTTGCAGCTCCCATCAACATCCCTGGTACGATTTTGTCACAGTTAGGCACTAATACCAAACCATCAAATCCATGAGCTGTCGTCATACATTCAATCGAATCTGCAATCAATTCTCTTGTTACTAAAGAGTACTTCATCCCTTCATGCCCCATAGCAATTCCATCACATACGCCAATTGCAGGAATCTCTATTGGTGTACCACCGGCTATACGAATCCCCGCCTTTACAGCTTCTGTAATTTTATCTAAATGCATATGCCCTGGCACGATTTCACTTTTAGCTGTTACCACACCAATTAATGGTGCATTAATTTCTTCATCTATGTATCCCATTCCTTTAAATAAGGAACGGTGTGGTGCTCTCGCTACACCTTTTTTTACGCGATCACTTCTCATAGGTTCCACCTCTTTTTTTATATTGTACTTTAATGTATAAGTTAAATTATATAATATTATAACAAAAATACTCTATTTTGCAATTTTATTTTTCACAAACTTCATTTTTCTGTACTCTTTTTTTCTTTTCTATCTTTGTTTGATTATGATATACTTAAATTAAAAAACTTTTTAGGAGGATATTTTTATGTATTCATTACTCGCTTCTGGTTATGGCACATCATCTTCTCCCTCACTTCAAGTATTGACTTTAAATAACGAAGAAACAATTCACTCACACACTACACTTCATTTGGACAACCCCTCATTTGCTTGTGTCCATGGCACATTACTTTTCACCCTATCTGAAACAGCAGACATTGCTAAAGTTCAAATGTTTCGTATAACTGCTACGGAGTTGGTTTATTTAGATGAGCGTTCTTTATCAGGTGGTGGCTTATGTCATATCAGTTATTCTCCTAAACACCAAACCCTCTTTGGAGCCTGCTACCAGACAGGCCATATTTTTAGCGTAGGCGTTGGCGAGTCTGGATTTACACAAACCTACTCCCATATTCAGCTCACTGCACATTCCCAAGATTCTATCTCTAGAGCTCACTGCGTCCAAATGGACCCTTCAGAAACTTTCCTCTATGCCGTTAATATCCATACAGACCTTATTTATTGCTATCGTATAGAAAATGGCGTGCTCACTCCTAATACCAGCTTCCCTACCCTTCAATTAACGATTGGGTTAGGTCCTAGACATATCACTTTCCATCCAACTCTTGATATTGCTTATATCATCACCGAGTACTCTAATGACATCCTTACTCTTGCACACAATCCTACAACTGGTGAACTCACACTCCTTCAAACACTTTCTACACTTCCTACTGATTTTGAAGGAGAAAGTTATTGTTCTACCTGTGTCATTCCTTCCAATGCACAATACCTTTTAGCCGCCAATCGTGGGCATAATAGTATCACACGCTTTAAAATCTTAGGAGATGGTACACTCAAACTCTTAGATTTCGCACCATGTGGTGGGGACTGGCCTAGACATATTGCTTGTAGTCGCAACGGAGAATTACTACTAGTGTGTAATGAAAGATCAGATCACATCACATTGATCGAGCTCAACAGAACAACAAGTAAGCTTGGAAAAACTATAGACTCTATTCCGTTTAATAAGCCAAGTTATATTACGGAGTACTAATCCTTACACAAGTCAAAAGGTGTGAATAACCTTATTTCAGTTATTCACACCTTTTTGCTTGCTATTATTTAAAATTCATAATCCACTACAGCACGTGCAACCGTATAAGGTCTAACATAGTGGTTCGCTACATACTGATGTTTTTCATGCTTTTGATAATATGCTAATGCTTCTTTATTTACAAACTCCGAATAGAGCACTGCATCATATGCCGTATCTGAAGTATTATAGTTGAGCCCTACTTCTATTTTAGTCAATCCTTCTATCTGGCCCGCTAGACCCTCTAATTCTTTTTTGAGCGTCTCTAAAATATCTTGTTTTGCTAATCCTTCTTTTGCTTCTACTTGCCACATTACAATATGTTTAATCATCTCTTCTACCCTCTTCTTTTTCTTTTTATTATAAACCTTATTCTTTGTAGTTTCAATTTAGCGTTCATAATAAAAAGCATACTTCTCCATCGCATCCATCAAGGCCTTTATATTTTTAATCGGTACTCCTGGATATAATCCATAAATCATCATGAGTCCACCGGCTTTACTCCCTAGCTCTTTGACTTCTTCTAAGATAAGCTCATCGACTTGCTTAGGTGTGCCATAAGGTGTGATTTTTTGTCTATCAATATCTAGTTCAATACATACTTTTCCTTTTAGTTTTTCTTTAATCCATGGAATCCCATTAACTAGGTCCTGTAAATTAAGTACTTCCACACCTCCATCGATTAAATCATCGACTAGATAATGTAAATGTCCATCTGAGTGCATATGTATAATCACTTCTTTATCTCTTGCTATTTTCATCATTCTTTGATAGCTTGGTTTGATATATTTTTTGAAATGCTCTGGACTAAGCATAGGCCCATTTTGCATACCCAAATCCTCTGCATAGCACATCATATCTACTCCAGCTTCGACATACTCCCTTACAATATAACTATTGAAGGCTTCTATTTTTTCTATAAGTTGATCCAGATAAGGCTCTTCATCTGCCATGTCAAAGAGCAAATTTTGATACCCTCTTAGATCACACAATTGTAAAAAAGTATGTCCATGTCTAAGTCCCCCTACCGCTAGTCCCCCACTATTTTTAATACTTAAAATATCTGCCTTTACTTTTTGCCAATCTATTTTACCAATCCCCATCACTTGACTCGGATCAGGCATTTTGTATGTGTCAAACGCTTGCCAATCTGCCAAGGGGTGCTTAGTTACAGTCCCAGTAATGCCATCA